>JAGDBT010000081.1 GCA_017958895.1 Alphaproteobacteria bacterium
AGTAAACCGTTATCGTTATAGTGATTGGAAATGCGGTGAGCCATTTGCTTGTCGCCACTGCGAACGTAAAAATCGGTTATTACTTCCAAAATGCGATAAGTTACATCTTTGGGATACTTTTTTACAATGGTTTCAAATTGTACGGCCGCTTGTTGTTTGTTGCCCAAATAATCATAAATCATACCTTTATGAAAAAGTTTTAGGGTATTAAGAGCCGGATCTTTGGCAACGGCATCTATGGAAGCAATAGCTTTTTGTTCATCTTCCAAACCGGCATAAGCCCAAGCAGAGAAAAGCGGTGTTACCAAATTAACATGAACATTATCTTTTAAATCAGCCATGCTTTTTAGGGAATCTTCATATAATCCGTCATTGAATTCTTTTATGGCTACAATCAGAGGCGCCAAAGAGGCTCTGTTGCCATTTTCTATTTCTTTTCTGGCATAAGGGAGAGCTTCATTTATTTGCCCGAGAGAAGAGAGAATAACATAAATGGTGCGGTTGATGTTCGGGTTTGAAGAGTCTTTGTCACCGGCGATTCGGTAATATTCGGCGGCAGTGCTGAAATCTTGACGCATATGCGCCACTCTTCCGGCTAAATAAGCACCGTAAAGAGAATCTGTTTGACTGACCGATAAGGTGTTATCGGGATTGCGCTTAGTATTAACATCATCACGAAATTTATCGATGCCGAAAAAAGATTGGATAAGTGTAGGTTGGCCGTTCAAATTTTTCACGCCCAAACCGTTTCTTGAACAAGCCAAGACTATAAGCAAACATAATGCCAAAGCACCGACCGATTTTATCATAATATCTTTCATAATCCTCTAAAATCTCCAAATTTACATCCGAACAAGCACTATATTATAAAAAAATTATTAATGTGTAAAGACTCTCAGTAAGGTTGCAAAAAAAAACATTTACGGCTATATTTATATTCAATGGAGCAAAAATGGAAGACTTTAAGGAAATTTTAAATTGGTATATTTTGACCGGTGTTGATGAAATATGCGGTGAAAAGTCTTGTGATTGGCTGAATGTTGCAAAAGATACGCAAACGGAAAATAAGGCGGAAAAGAGAAGCGAAACCTTAAATCAAACCGCAACGACAACGCGTCCGGCCACCACTTTGTTGGCTCAAGAAAATGCGGCGGCCTGTAATAATGCCAAAGAAATTTGCCGACAAGCCGATAATTTGGAAAAATTGCGTAAATTGGTGGAAAATTTTGAAGGTTGCTCTTTGCGTTTTTCGGCAAATTCCACGGTTTTCGGTGACGGCAATCCTGAAGCCGAAGTAATGATTATCGGAGAAGCTCCGGGAGCGGATGAAGATAGAGAAGGCAGGCCTTTTGTGGGGCGCAGCGGCAAACTTTTGAGTAAGATGCTTGAAACAATAGGACTTAAAAGAGAAGATTGTTATATTACCAATGTTTTGTCATGGCGTCCGCCGGGAAACCGCACTCCGACAGATGCGGAGGTGGCGGTGTGTTTGCCTTTTTTGCGTCGACAGATTGAATTAGTGGCACCGAAAGTGATTTTATTATTGGGCGGCAGTGCGGCTAATGCAGTGTTGGAAAACAACGACAGTATTTCATCTTTAAGAGGGCATTTTTTAAATTATGTTACGCAAGACGGTAAAGAAATACCGGCTTTAGCGAGTTTTCATCCGGCATATCTGTTAAGAACATCAACCCAAAAGGCCAAAGCTTGGAGTGATTTTATGAAATTGCAGAGAAAACTGAAAGAACTGTAGTTTTTTAAAAAAATTAAGAAAAATTAAATAATAATGGTTTATCTTGGTGTCAGCGTTAATACTTTGTGGAGTAGAAAAATGAATTTATTAAAGAAAATAACGGCTTGTATTTTAGCCGGAGGAATGATGGCAACTTTCTGCGGAAATGCTAATGCCGCAATTGAAAGCGCACCTGAAGCTAAAGCGGTTTCCAGAGGAAAGAACAGCGGAAAAGTAAAGGAAAAGGCTCCTGTTCAGACATCATTGGAAGCCAGCATTTTGTTCCGTATTGAAAATATTGAACCGATAAAAAATAAGGACGGTTTGGTAGATAAATGTCGTTTCTTGGTTACGGTTTACAATCGTATGGAGGAAGAGGTTAAAGAAGCTTCTTTGGTTCTTAACTGGAAAGACAGTGTTACCGATAAATACAAAATTGTCGGCGACAAAATCGAAGTTATCAAAGAAGAGAAAGCCAACAAAGAAGACCTGAAAAAATTATACCAATACGGAGAGTCCTCGGCAGCAACCGCTGCTCCGGTTTATTCTTTAAGTAAGAATATTGAGTTGAAGTCTATTCTTCCTCACAAACAAAAGAGTTTTGAAGAATCAATCGAAACGGAAAAATGTTTCTTGTTGTTCGATAAGTTGGAATATAAAGTAAACTCCTGCATTGCCTCCGGCGATGATGTTAAGATGAAAGATAACAAGTTGCAGGGAACAGGCACTTGTGCAGGTAAGTTCAGCTACATAAATTCGCAGAATCCGGAATATTATTCCGAGTTCAAAGATGTTCCGGACAGCGTTTTGGAAGAACAGGTTGAAGATGAAAAGAACAGAGGTATTGACGAGGTCAATAAGGGCTATGACGATGTTGAGGCCGCTCTGAAAAAATTATCTGAAACTTTGGATAAGATGAAATAAAATTATGAATCGGAAGCTTTTATATATATCAGTTTTGGTTATGTGGTGGAGCATTTCTCCGCTTATGGCGCAGACTTTTGCTCCGGGTTCGAGTGTCAGCACCGGCAACGGCAGCTATGCTCGTCCCGCTAAGCCGCAGGCCAGAACGGCAGATATAAAAGCAGAAAAACCGCAAAATCGGGTAAACACCGCCCAAACCGAGCCGCAACAAAGCGGAAGCGATGAATTGCTGAAAAGTGCCGAAACCAATATCGAAAAGCCTAAAGAAGCGGAGTATGATAACAGTGAGGGCAAAGTTATTGAGTTCAAGTTTGTTGACGGCAAAATAGTGTTCGGCAACGATGAGGACCGCAAGATTTTGGTTTGGTATGAGGATTATAAAGTTGAACGCGGCATGGATAATATGGTGCGTTGCTCGATGCGTATTTATGTGTTGAATGATATGAAAGATCGCCTCAACAATTTGAGTTTCAAACTAAAATGGCCGGAAATCAGCACCAATGTACAAATGGTGCGCGTGAATCCGGGAGTTAAAACCTATACGGATACCATGTTGTTGGGAAACGGCTGTCTTTCAATGGATAAAACTCCGACTATTGAAGTCAATCGTTGTCGGGTTAAAGGAAAAACTGAAGAACAGTGTGCCGATGCGGTCAAATGGTTTCAGAAAAATCAATAAAAAAAAGGGAGCGGAAAGCTCCTTTTTTTTGGCTCCGTAAAGCACTTGACAAAATATATAAAAAAAGCTAAAATACATCAGATACCGATACAAATTATGAATGAAATTTAAATATTTTTCTGCGCCTTACATTGAGATTTTTTAGCCAAACGTTTTGTTTGAGTTTAAGAGTCTTTTTGGCCTGGGAATTATTTAAATTTCATTCTCGGTGTCAAATCTTACTCTTGAATTCCGACCGCGGTTCAATGAGTATTTCTTTTTGTAGTGCGGTCTAAAAAATCGTTAAAATGTTAGGTATAGTTTTATTTCTGATTGCTGCTTTTTTGGTAATCAGTTTTTGGAATAGTTTCTTCAGACACATTTTCTGGTGGCTCGTTATTATCGGTCTTGTGGCCGGAATTATTTGGGCCATCGTTCGTTGGGGATTTGTAGCTGTATTTTGGACTGTAATAGGTCTTATTGCTGCACGTATCTTCGGATTTCATTTTGTCGGATGGGACTAAAAAAAACAGCTTTGAAGGAATTTGTTTCTTCAAAGCTGTTTCCGTTTTTAAAGTCGGATTATTTTTTTCCGCCGAACTCGATTAAAACTTCACCGCTTTCCGCCGCATTGTTGATGTTTATCATGGCAAGGGTGTTATAACCGCAGTCAACATGCAAAACTTCGCCGGTAACTGCCGAGCCTAAATCAGAAAGCAAACTCAAAGCCATGTTGCCGACTTCGTTTTGCGTAACATTACGAGCCAACGGAGCGTTCAATTCATTCCAACGCATAATAACTCTGAAATCACCGATACCGGAAGCCGCCAAAGTTCTGAGCGGACCGGCAGAAATGGCATTAACGCGCACACCCTGCGGCCCCAAATCCATAGCGGCATAACGTACGGAAGATTCAAGAGCGGCTTTGGCCACGCCCATAATATTGTAATTAGGTAACACTCTTTCCGCACCCAAATAAGAAAGAGTAAGAATTGAACCGCCTTCATTCATAATCGGTGCGGCATAGTGGCAAGCCTCAAGAAACGAATAGCAGGAGATGTGCATGGTATTCATAAAATTATCTAAAGTGGTATCAATGGTGCGACCGCGCAACTGTTCTTTATCGGAAAAAGCGATGGCATGTACCAAAAAGTCAATTTTGCCCCATTTTTCACCCAATTCTTTAAAGCAAGCTTCTACGGAAGCCGAATTGCAAACATCGCACTCAATCATCAAAGAATTATTGAGCTGGTCAACTAACGGTTTTACACGTTTTTCCAAAGTTTCGTTTTGATATGAAACAGCGATTTGTGCACCCTGCTCATTTA
The DNA here is from genome assembly GCA_017958895.1 of Alphaproteobacteria bacterium. Taxonomy (GTDB): domain Bacteria; phylum Pseudomonadota; class Alphaproteobacteria; order RF32; family CAG-239; genus RUG410. Next base: position 4,643 of record JAGDBT010000081.1, read on the forward strand.
AGGCTTGAGCGATTCCCCAAGCAATCGAGTGGTCATTGGCCAAACCCATAATGAGTCCTTTTTTTCCTGCCATAAGTTGCTGTACCGTCATTTTTATTATCCTTTTATTTACTAAAATTATCTAAAATGTTACCCGATTGGCGGATAATTCCTTTTGAGATACTTATACAGGTTTTATCTCGTTTGTAAACTCTTTTTTGAAAGTTGTAAAATGCCGGGTAAAAAGCGTATGGATAAAAAACGGCTGAAAAGCGCAAAATTGTTCGTTAAATACTTGTTTTTACGAGTTCAGGAAGCCATGATTCTGCGCAGTGCTTCAGCACTGAGTTATACCACATTGTTGGCGGTAGTGCCGTTTTTGGCGATTGTTATGTCGGTGTTTACGATTTTTCCGACCTTTGCCGGTATTCGCCAACAGGTGCAGGAACTGCTTATTCAATATTTAATGCCGGATGTTATGGAAAATGTTCAGCATTATATGACGGTGTTTATTAAGGCAACCAGCAAACTTACAACTTTGGGTGCTGTCGGTATTGCGGTTACGGCCGTTTTGATGCTTTCTACCATTGAGAGCAGTTTCAATTTTATTTTTCAAGTTAAAAGACATCGCAAAATCACCACCAAAATTTGGAGCTATTTTTTCATTATTGTGATTTGTCCGTTGTTGTTGGGAGTAGCTCTTTATCTGAAAGGTTATTTGTTGACCATTAAATATCTGAATGGCGAGCACTTGATGGGATTCGGCATGATATTCACTATTATATTGCCGCATTTGCTGACTTTCGGTGTTTTGTGGCTGGCATATATTTTGGTGCCTAACAGAAAAGTGCATCCGATAAATGCTTGTTGGGGAGCGTTGGCGGCTTGTGTGATGATGTTTATTCTGCGAGTCGGATTCGGTTATTTTTTGGTTTTGAACGTAACTTACAAAACAATTTACGGCGCACTTGCTACAGTACCGGTTTTGTTGGTGTGGATGTATTTATGGTGGACCGTAGTGCTTTCCGGAGCAATTTTAACCGCTGCTCTGGCCGAATTTAAGAATCGGCGCGGAGTATGGTATTTACAGAAAAAAACAGATAAAATTTAGCGCAAAAACTCGTGATTTTGCAGATAATTCAAAACAAAGTCAGAGTAATGCTCTGCAAATTCCTTATCTTGGCAAAGGTCTGCAAACATTTTAAATATAATGTCGGTTGAATTGGTTTTGGTGCAATAATCAAGTGAATAGGCATAATTTATATCCAAATACCACGACACCAAGCCGGCCAGACGGTCAGCTACCGAGGCATTGGCAAATCTCGGTAAAGTTTCGACTTCATCAGAATGTTTGCGGATTTCCTCGGAAATTTTTCCATATTGCGGATGGCGATAATTGTCATAACCGAAAAATAAAATGCGATATTCTTCTTCATGAGTAAATAAATTTAAATTGGCTATTTTATCAGCATCACGAATAATAAAACAAATTTTTTCCACCTCATTCTGCAGATTTTGCGGCAAATTTTGATATTCTTCATCTTTATAAAGATCTTCCATGAGATGGCCGTGATGTTTTATGGGCAGGCGAATTCTGATATCGTCAAACAAGGGAGTATATTCCAAAAATTTTGCGGCAGCCACACCATGATCATACGATTTTTTGCCGTGAAAAGCTTGGGCAATTTCGGAAAAGCGACAAAAATCATGCAATAAAATTGCCGATTTCAGCATATCAATATATTGTTCTGATTTATCTTTTAAAAAATTTATTCTTTTAAGCAGATAATTTCCGGCACCGCTTACCTGTAGGGAATGGCGCCATTTTTCATTGGCATAAAGAGTATAAAAATCATTTCCGCTTACCAAATCAAGACATTGTTCATATTGCAATCTCAGAAAGCGTAAAGCATAATCAAACATCGGCAAATCCTTTCACGGAGGATTATAGCAATTTTTTCGGGCAGCAGAGGTTTTTTATTTTTTTATACACAATGTAAAATAATGCTTGCAATCAGAACAAAAATAGAACAATATAGTTTTCGGCGGATAAAATTATTCTTTGTTTGAGTTTTTAACAAAAATAACCGATAAAAGTAACAGAACAATTTTCAATAAGGATAATAACATGGAAAAAGATAAAGCATTGGAAGCGGCCTTGAGCCAAATTGAACGCGCTTTCGGCAAAGGTTCGATTATGCGTTTGGGGCAAGATACCAATATTGATATAGAGGCAATATCAACCGGTTCTTTGGGAATTGATATAGCTTTGGGTATCGGGGGTATGCCGAAAGGACGTATTGTGGAAATTTACGGACCGGAAAGCTCGGGAAAAACCACTTTGGCTTTGAGCGTTATAGCTCAGGCGCAAAAGAAAGGCGGAACTTGTGCTTTTATTGATGCCGAACACGCTTTGGACCCTTCATATGCCAAAAAGATAGGGGTTGATGTTGAAAATTTATTGATTTCCCAACCGGATTCCGGTGAACAGGCTTTGGAAATTGCCGATACATTGGTGCGTTCCGGAGCTATTGATGTTATGGTTATTGATTCGGTGGCCGCCTTGGTGCCGAAGGCTGAACTTGAAGGCGAAATGGGTGATTCTCACATGGGGTTGCAGGCCCGTTTGATGAGTCAAGCTTTGCGCAAGCTTACTTCTACGGTGGCGCGTTCCAATACGCTTATTATTTTCATCAATCAGATTCGCATGAAAATCGGTGTGATGTTCGGCAATCCGGAAACCACGACCGGTGGAAATGCCTTAAAGTTTTATGCTTCCGTACGCATTGATATTCGCCGTATCGGAGCCATTAAAGACAAGGATGAAGTTATCGGTTCGCAAACTCGCGTGAAAATTGTGAAGAATAAGGTGGCACCGCCGTTTAAAACTGTTGATTTCGACATTATGTACGGTGAGGGAATATCTAAAACCGGTGAGTTGATTGATTTGGGTGTTAAAGCCGGTATTGTTGAAAAATCCGGTGCCTGGTTCTCTTATCAGGGTTCAAAAATCGGTCAAGGACGTGAGAATGCTAAGATTTTCTTGAAAGATAATCCGCAAATTGCCGAAGAAATTGAAAATAAAATCAGAGCCGATGCCGGTCATTTGACCACGGAAATGATAGGTGAAGAAGATATTTCTGAGGAAGATTAATTTTATTTAATTATGAATAAATCCCGAGTTACGAATTCGGGATTTATTTTTTTGTTTGCGGCAATTTACCGTTATGTCCGCCGTAGCCTTCGCCGATTTTGCGGCCGATGGCAAGAATCTTCATACCTATACAGCTTTTACAATGTAAAGGAGTATCATCAACGCAAATTTTTCCCGGATACAGTTCATAAAGTTTGCGATATTCTCCCTCGGTAACATTCGGCATAACGACATTTGCACCGCTTTGCAGAGCCATAATTCTTCCTTGCGGATGCAAACTTTCCATGGCGGTGGTTGCCGGAATGTTTATATCCGGCATTAAAAGACGCATGGTTGCCATGGTGCGCAAAGCCAAATCCAAAGTTCCGCCCGCTTCGTTTTTCAGAGGAGTTTGCGGATGCGGAATAAAAGGTCCGATGCCGGCCATATCTATCCCTAAATTATCTAAAAACAACAAATCATCGGCAATCGATTCAATGGTTTGCCCCGGCAATCCTACCATAATGCCGGAACCGAGTTCATATCCGAGTTCTTTAATCATCAAAAGGCATTCATAGCGATGTTGCCAACTCATTTGCGGGTCAAGTTGATGATACAGCTCTTTATCGGTGGTTTCTATACGCATTAAATAGCGATCGGCTCCGGCTTCGCGGAAAGCTTTATAATCGGCAAAAGAACGTTCGCCGATGCTCAAAGTTACGGCAACCTCAAATTTTTTGATTTGTTCAATAATGTCGCACATTATTTTTTGGTCAAACCACATATCTTCACCCGATTGCATAACTATGGTTTTGAACCCCATTTCAGCTGCTTTGCGGGCGGTGTCAACCAATTCTTCGGACGACATACGATAACGGTGCAAGGCCGGATTATCTTTGCGAATTCCGCAATAAAGACAATTATTTCGGCAGATATTGGAAAATTCTATTAAGCCGCGCAAATGGACTTCGTTGCCGAGGTGTTTTTTGCGCACCTGATTGGCACGGTTCAATAAATTTTTTTGCCCGGCTTCATCTTGTAAATAAAGTATTATTTCTTCGCGTGTCAAAGTCATACCCGGCAGTTTAACGATTTACGAAATAAATGCAAGAGGGTTTATAAAAAAAACACCGCTGAAAAGCGGTGTTAAATTGGCGCGCTCTGGGCGATTCGAACGCCCGACCCACAGCTTAGAAGGCTGTTGCTCTATCCAGCTGAGCTAAGAGCGCCTCGGAATTACAAAGCAAAAAATTGCATAAAAAAGCCGCCTTGTCAATCACAAAATGCAATTTTTTTTAAATTTATGCTTGCATTACGGGCTGAATATTGTTAATATAATTTTTAGTGTTTTTTATAATTAATTCAAATCGTATAATTATGCAAAAAGAAAATTTAGATCATGAGTTTTCAACAGAGTTTCGCCAGGAAATTAAGAATTATGGTTGGCGAAAAGTGGTAGTAAATCTCTTAGAATCCAATTCAGAGAAGAACCCTAAACGTATAGAGTATACACGCCGAGAGTGTGCCAAGAAACCCACTCTGCGCCGTGAGATTTTGGGGATTCTTGGAGAATTCAAACGAGATGCCAGTGTACCAAATAGCATGAAAGTCCTGGATTTGGAAAGGGCAATCATGATGTGACGTGCGTATGTTTGACACAGTTTTTTGTCTTCATAGTTTACTGTGTCTGCTCCCGGTTTTGCTTGTGAAAGCAATTCCGGGAGCACTTGTTTTAAAATATACTTGCAAAAGGTGCCATAAGCGGTTATAAGAAGGCAAAATAACAATTATCTGGAGTTCTGAAATGGGATTTAATTGTGGTATTGTCGGACTTCCTAATGTCGGCAAGTCAACGCTTTTTAATGCTTTAACTCAAACAATAGCGGCACAGGCGGCAAATTTTCCGTTTTGTACCATTGAACCGAATACCGGCAGAGTAGCGGTTCCCGATAAGCGTTTGGATAAACTGGTGGAAATGGTAAAACCTAAAAATATTGTACCGACACAGCTGGAGTTTGTGGATATTGCCGGTTTGGTGAAAGGGGCTTCCAAAGGCGAAGGTCTGGGAAATCAATTTCTGGCCAATATCAGAGAAACAGATGCGGTTATTCATGTTTTACGTTGTTTTGAAAACGATAATATTACTCACGTTGAAGGCAGTGTCGATCCGGTTCGCGATGCCGAAATAGTTAAAACCGAATTGATGATTGCCGACTTGGAATCGTTGCAAAAACGCATTGATCAGTTGCAGAAAAAAGCGCGCGCCGGTGACAAAGAAGCGGCCGTAAATGTCAAAGTTATGGAGCCGATTATTGCGGCGCTGCAACAGGGAAAACCGGCTTCTGCGGCGGCTCCGGATAAAGCCGATAAAGAAGCTTTTAAGTGTTATAAAATGTTGCAACTTCTGACTTCTAAGCCGGTATTATATGTTTGTAATGTTGATGAAGAATCGGCGGCTTGCGGTAATAAGTTTTCCAAAGCGGTTTCGGAAATGGCAAAATCCGAGGGTGCGGAAAGCGTTATCATTTCTGCGGAAATAGAATCGGAAGTGGCACAGTTGGAATCGGAAGAAGAGAAAAAGGATTTTCTTTCGGCTTTGGGGTTGGAAGAAACCGGACTTTCGAAAATTATTCATGCGGGCTATAATTTGTTGGGCTTGCAAACATATTTTACGGCCGGTCCGAAAGAAGTCAGAGCCTGGACTTTTGTTAAAGGAATGAAAGCGCCGCAGTGTGCGGGGATTATTCACTCGGACTTTGAACGCGGTTTCATTCGGGCAGAAACCATATCTTATGAAGACTATGTAAAATTCGGCGGCGAGCAGGGATGCCGCGATGCCGGAAAAATTCGTTCCGAAGGCAAAGATTACGAAGTGCAGGACGGAGATTTGATGAATTTCCTGTTTAATGTCTGAAAACGGCGGTTAATAACCGCCTTTTTTTTTGACTTTTTCCGCATATATTATATTATTTCGCTAAGGAGATAATATGAAAAATATTCAGGAATTGAGCCGTGAGGAAGCTGCCGCGGAATTGGCAGAGTTGGCCGCCAAGATTGCTAAAGCCGATAATGCTTATTATCAAAACGATGCACCTGATTTAACGGATGCCGAATATGATGTTTTGAAACATCGTAATGCGGCAATAGAAGCTTTGTTTCCGGATTTGGTTCGCGAGGACAGTCCTTCCAAGAGAGTGGGAGCAGCCGTGCAAAGCCGATTCGGCAAGATAGAACATCGTTTTCCTATGCTTTCGTTGGGAGATGTTTTTTCGCTGGCGGAAGTTGAAGATTTTATTTTAGGCGTTAAACGTTTTTTGAATACTTCGGAAAATATTGCCTTTATGGCCGAACCGAAAATAGACGGTTTATCTTTTTCCGCCCGTTATGAATATGGCGAATTTGTTTCGGGAGCAACACGCGGCGATGGTGTGACGGGCGAAGATATAACCGAAAATCTTAAAACCATTAAACAACTTCCGCGAAGATTGCCGGCAACAGCTCCGCGTATTATGGAAGTGCGCGGTGAAGTTTATATGGCAAAGAAAGATTTTTTTGCCTTAAACGAAAAAAATATGGCAGAGAAAAAGAAAGTTTTTGCCAATCCGCGAAATGCGGCGGCCGGTTCTCTGCGTCAGTTAAATCCGCAGATTACGGCAGAGAGAAAATTGAGCATTTGGGCTTATACTTGGGGAGAAGTCTCGGAGCGTCAATGGAATACTCAGGAAGATTTTTTTGCTAAATTGCATGAGTGGGGATTTCCGACCAATCCGCTCAACAAAGTTTGTTCTTCTCTTTCCGAGGTTGAAAATAATTTTAATCATATCATGGAAATTCGTGCCGATTTGCCTTATGATATCGATGGTGTGGTTTATAAGGTCAATGATCTTAATTTACAAGACAGACTGGGCTTTTTAACGCGCACACCGCGTTGGGCGATAGCACATAAATTTCCGGCAGAACAGGCCATAACCCGCATTAATAATATTCGCATTCAGGTCGGACGTACGGGAGCACTGACTCCGGTGGCCGATTTGGAACCGATTAATGTGGGCGGAGTGATGGTTTCGCATGCCACATTGCATAACGAAGATGAAATTAAACGCAAAGATATTCGTATCGGTGATATGGTGGTAGTACAGCGCGCCGGTGATGTTATACCGCAGATTGTGGAGGTAAAAAAAGAACACCGTCCGGCGGGTTTACCGGAATTTGTTTTTCCCGATAAGTGTCCGGAATGCGGGGCACACGCCGTAAGAGAGGAAGACGAAGCAATCAGACGTTGTACGGGCGGTTTGACCTGCCCGGCTCAAGCCAAAGAACGTTTAAAACATTTTGTTTCTAAAGATGCCTTTGATATTGTCGGCTTGGGCAACAAAGTGATTGAAGAATTTTATGATGACGGAATTTTAAAAAATCCGGCCGATATTTTTACTTTGGAAGAACGTAACGGGACAGATAACGAATATGATTTGTTTGCTGTGTTTTCCGCCGAAGGATTGCATTTGGAAAAGCGCGAAGGTTGGGGAAAGTTGTCGGTAAACAATTTGTTTGCGGCAATTCGCAACCGTCGAAATATTTCTTTGCCGCGTTTTATTTATGCTTTGGGAATTCCGCAAGTCGGAAGTGCAACGGCTTTGCTGCTAGCAAAAAACTACGGTTCGTTTGATAATTTGCAAAAAGAAATGTGTGCGGCAGAAACCGCAAAATTGGTGGCGATTGACGGAATTGGCGGCGAGATGGGAAATGATATTGTGGCGTTTTTTGCCGAGGAACATAATTTGAAAGTAATTGAAAACTTAAGAAAATATGTAACGGTTGAAGATTATGAAAATGCTGAAATAAGTGATTCTCCTATCAGCGGCAAAACCGTGGTGTTTACCGGTACGTTGGAAAAAATGACCAGAGCGGAAGCTAAGGCACTGGCACAAAAATACGGAGCCAAAGTGGCCGGTTCGGTTTCCACACATACCGATTATGTAATTATGGGGACAGATGCCGGTTCTAAGGCCAAGAAGGCTGAGGAGCTGGGAATTAAGGTCTTGAGCGAAACAGAATTTGTTGAAATGTTGCAACAAAATCAATCCGAGGAATAACCGCATGAGTTTGAAACAATATATCGAGTATATTAAGCAAGATATGCATCGTACGGTGGCGGCTGCGAATTTTTTCAAAAGTGAGCACAATCATACATATTTTTTCAGGATATTCTTGGTTTTTATCTTAAATGTTGCGGGTATTGCCTGCTTTACAATAATGAAGGAAGATTTTCCGATGTGGATTTTTATCTGTTTATGCGGAATTTCGACGCTTGTTATTTTTGATACCCTATGGCAATTTTTCTCGGAAAATATCTCAAAAGAACTGCCGAATGTATTTGCGGAAGAATGTAAAAGACATATTAACCCGCTGCAAGATTTCAAATGCTATGTCAACTTCATAGGCAACATTCATTTCAGAGGATTTAAATGCCGTATTTATATTTATGAAAAAGATATAATAATAAAATTCGGCAAAAATTGTTTGGTTGTCGACAACGGAAAACAAATCGAAATCAATAAAATAATTTTTGGTTATCGGTGCGAATTCAGTAAAGAAGGCAAATACGTGCAATGCAATTTGAACAAAAAACAGGTCGAAATTTTGCGTGAATGGCAGAATAAAAATTCAGATAAAAAATGAGGAAAAGCAATGCGTGGTAAAAAGGCAGATGACGTGGACGGATGGTTGGTTATTGATAAACCGCAAGGAATGACTTCTACGCAGGTAGTAGGGAAAACCCGTTGGTTGTTGCATGCCAACAAAAACGGGCATACCGGTACTCTTGATCCTTTTGCCACCGGTGTTTTGCCGATTGCCTTCGGGGAAGCCACAAAACTGGTGCCGTTTGTGATGAACGGCGATAAAGAATATGAGTTTGTGCTTAAATGGGGCGAAAAAACCACAACAGATGATATTGAAGGTGAAATAACGGAACGTTGCGCAAAAATTCCGAGCAAAGATGAGATATTGGCGGCAATACCGCATTTTGTGGGCAAAATTACTCAAATACCGCCGCAATATTCCGCTATAAAAATCAACGGTCGGGAGGCCTATAAAGCGGCGCGCAAAGGAGAGTTTGTGGAAATTCCGGCGCGGCAGATAGAAATTTTTGAGTTGGAACTATTGGCAGAATATGCCGATTCGGCAAAGTTTAGAGTGAAATGTTCCAAAGGAACTTATGTAAGAACGTTGGGTAAAGATTTGGCCGAATATCTAGGAACGGTGGGGCATTTGAGCGAATTAAGACGCACAAAATGTGCGAATTTTGGCCTTGATGATAAAATTTTGCTGGATTCTTTAGAAAAATTGGAGTATGTAGAAGAGCGACGCAAGTCACTTTTGCCGATAGAAACGTCTCTGCGCGACATCGCGGAGATTGCTGTTTCGGCGGAAGACGCAAGAAAATTAAGCATGGGACAAGGGCTGTCGCCCAAAGATTATGACGTTTTGCCGTCAGAAAATCTTTTGGCAGCCGTGTGCGATGGTTGTTTGATTGCTTTAGTGCGAGCGGATGAACGAAAAATTTCTCCGATTCGCGTGTTTAAAACTTTTAATAAAGGAAATACAGATGTCGATTAACAGTGAAGTTAAAAAAGAAATTGTCGCCAAATACGGTGCCAATGAAAATGATACCGGTTGTCCGGAAGTTCAAATTGCTATTTGGACTTATAGAATCAACTCTTTGATTGAACATTTCAATGTTCATAAAAAGGATTTACACTCTCGCTTGGGTTTGATGAAGATGGTAAGCCGTCGTCGTCACTTGCTTGATCACTTGAAGAGCATGAGCGAGGAAAGATATCAGGCTATCATTAAGAAGTTGGATTTACGTAAGTAATAAGACTTAAAAAAACGGGGTTGCAGAGATGGCTTTGCAACCCCGAAAAATCCCGATGCCTGGTCGGGTGAGGTTTAAAGATGAAAAAGAAAGGAAAGAATATATGATAGATTTTAAAGTTTGCCGCAAAGAATTGGAATGGGGCGGCCGTAAGTTAGTTTTAGAAACAGGTAAGATTGCCAGACAAGCAACCGGAGCGGTTGTGGCAACGTATGGGGAAACAGTGGTTGTTGCAACTGTGGTTGGTGCGAAAGAGGTCAAGGCTGATCAGGATTTCTTTCCTTTAACCGTTAATTATCAGGAAAAATATTATGCCACCGGTAAAATTCCGGGTGGTTTTGTAAAAAGAGAGGGTAAGCCTTCGGAACGTGAAGTTTTGATTTCTCGTTTAATTGACCGACCGATTCGTCCGTTATTTCCGGATGCTTTCAAAAATGAGGTACAAATTGTTTGTACGGTATTGTCACATGACCAGAAAAACGATTCGGATATCGTATCAATGGTTGCCGCTTCTGCGGCTTTGGCTGTTTCCGGAATTCCGTTTATGGGTCCTATAGGTGCGGCGAAAGTCGGTTATAAAGACGGTGCCTATATCTTAAATCCGACCATTGAAGAACAAGCCGGTTCGGAATTGGAATTGACGGTTGCCGGTACGGAAGAAGGTGTGTTGATGGTTGAATCGGAAGCCAATGAACTTTCCGAGGAAGTGATGCTCGGTTCCGTAATGTTTGGTTTTGAGAGTTTCCAACCGGTTATCAAATTGATTAAGGAATTGGAAGCCGAGGCCGGTAAAGAAAAATGGGAAGCTCCGAAATTCCCTGAAGAATATACCTCTTTAAGTGAGAGAATTTTGAAAGAATACGGAGACAGATATAATGCGGCTTTCAGCATAACCGATAAGTTGGAACGCGGTACGGTTCTCGGTCAGTTGGCAGAGGAAATCAAAGCCACGATTGATCCGGAAAACGAGTTGGAAAATGCTTTTGTCGGGGATGCCATTGAAAATGTAATGCATCATACCATGCGTGAAAAAGTTTTGACCACCGGTCATCGTATTGACGGTCGTGATACCAAAACGGTTCGTCCGATTCAGTGTGAAGTAAGTTTGTTGCCGGAAGCGCACGGTTCTGCCTTATTTACACGTGGTGAAACACAAGCTTTGGTAGTTACCACTTTAGGAACTCCGGATGATGCGCAAATTGTTGACGGTTTGATGAATGAATCTAAACAAGATTTCATGCTTTATTACAACTTCCCGCCGTTTTCGGTTGGTGAGTGCGGTCGTTTGGGAACACCGGGACGTCGTGAAATCGGTCACGGAAAATTGGCATGGCGTGCCATTCATCCGATGTTGCCGAAAGATAAGGAAGTTTTCCCTTATACTTTGCGCGTGGTTTCCGATATTATGGAATCTAACGGTTCATCTTCCATGGCCACGGTTTGCGGTACCTGTTTATCCTTGATGGATGCCGGTGTGCCGATGAAAAAGCCGGTTGCCGGTATTGCTATGGGCTTAATTAAAGAAGATGACGTCCGAGTAGCGATTTTGACTGATATTCTCGGTGATGAAGACCACCTCGGTGATATGGACTTTAAGGTTGCCGGCACAAAAGATGGTGTAACTGCTTTGCAAATGGATATTAAAATTACTTCCATTACCAAAGAAATTATGCAAAATGCGTTGGCTCAGGCTCATGAAGGTCGTATTCATATTTTGGGCGAAATGGCAAAAGCTTTGCCAGAACCACGCGCACAAATTTCTCCTAAAGCTCCGCGCATTTATACGATGCAGGTTCCGGTTGATAAAATTCGTGAAGTTATCGGTTCCGGCGGCAAAGTTATTCGAGAGATTATTGAAAAGACCAACACCAAAATCGATATTACCGATGACGGCGTGGTAACCATTGCTTCCAATAATCATGAAAATTGCGAAAAGGCAATTGAGATTATTACGGGTATTGTAGCCGAGCCGGAAAAAGGCAAAATTTATAAGGGCACCATTACCAAAATTATGGACTTCGGTGCTTTTGTTCGTTTCTTGGGACAGACCGAAGGTTTGGTACATATCTCGGAAGTCAAGAATGAACGTATTGCCTCGGTTTCTGATTTCTATAAAGAAGGCGACACAATGTGGGTTAAGTGCTTAGGCACCGATAACCGCGGCAAGATTAAATTGTCGGCTAAACGAGTTAATCAGGAAACCGGCGAAGATTTGGAAGAATAATCTTCAATGCCGAAAATAAAAAAGACGGGCTCTGAGGTCCGTCTTTTTTTATAAGTTATATTATCATAGGAAAAATTTATTCCTTTATTGAAATATTATCCAAAACCATACGGAAATCCAAGGTGTTTTTCCGCGGAGCGTAAGTTTCTCTGACTTTGGCCACATCCGGATGTTCCGGCAAATCAAGAGCGGTGGTGATAATTCCGCGGGAATCGGCTTTGGAATATTTTTCAAAAGCCGCAATATAACGTGACTTATCGATATTTTCATCGGCGACGCGTATAAGTTCAATCACTTTCGCCGCAGAATAAGAACAGGCTATAATGGAATTATCTCTCTTGCCACCGAGAATATAAGAACCTTTAGCATCAAGCGCATCGTTGACTTTATTGCCGATAACCTGACGATGATTGGCAATATTATCCACCAATGGTGCAGCCTTTTCGACCAATTCCAGTAATTTTCCTTTTTTCAACAGATTGATATCCGGCACTTTTTCACCGATTTCTTCCGGATGAGCGGTCAGATATAAAGTTATGGCAGAAGCAACCGGATTTATATGATCAACATTTACATGCTGTTTTCCGGCTTGTTCTTTTTTTATTTCCTGCCCGCGTTTTTTCTCCTGGCTTATGGAAAGCATGGTATTATCTTGGTCAGGCATAAGCATATCCATGGCCTTTATATCTTGCTTGCCGTCCGTCATGCCGTCAATATACTTTTTCAAGGCCGATATGATATTGGAAATGTTGATTTTTTCGCTCGGAAAGGTATCTCTGCGGATTTGAATAAAACCGCCGAGCATTTGCGTATATACGGAAGCTCCTTTTTCGGCAAAAGCCGCAAGTTGAGCCGCTTTTTGTTTTTCCGGAGCAAGCCCTTGACCTACGCCCAAAACTTTATTGATGAATTCTTCATTATTGGCATCGGCATAATTTTTGGCGATAATCGTTTTAAAGGTATTAAAAGATTCGGATAAAGATCGTTCATTAGGTTCAATACCTTTTTGTATTTGGCTGTATCCGGCTTGCGCTAAACTGCCGAGAAGTTTCAAGAAATCTTCTTTTGAACCAGGAGCAACGCGACGAGCCGTTTCATCATCGGGATAATCTTTGCGATATGATAAGGCATCGGCGGCACTGAAATAACTGCGCACTTTGCGGTTTGCCTGTTGCACCGCGGAAGTGTTACCCTTTATGGAATAATCGATGGTCAGACCCGGTAAAATATCGTTTATTTGAGCTTGAAACAGCCTTTCTTCCGGCTTGGCGCTGAATTGCCGATTTTTAATTTTTTCCATTATGGCTTCTTTGGATTTAAGAACTATTTTGGCTGTATCATCATTGATTTCGCCCAGCATTAAAGATTTGATGAATTCTTCTTTGTTGATTTGATTATCTTTATTGCGGCGACTGGCATTGTGCGCTTCAATTTCCGGCTTAAAAATTTGAGCGTAAAAAGCTGAAGCATTAATCATCACCTTTTCACATTCTCCCTCGGAGATTTTTTTATAATCCTTTACCGATGACAATAATTCTTTGCGATATTTTTGCAAAAGAGATTTGGTCAGTTCATTAGCCTTTACTTCATCTTTTTGATCGGCAATTTCCAAAATTTCCGGATACCGATCAATCAGGGCCAGACTTTCTTCCGATACAGATTCGCTGTTCATGGTTTTATGCACAAAAATACCGATAAAATGACGCAACTTGGTTATCTCGTCGGTATTATTGCGTTTTTCATCAAGCAATTCGATTTTGCGGATAGTCTTCATCAGGGTTATTAAAGCATAATCCTGCAGATTTGAGGTTACAAATGTATCTTGTTTCTTATCAACCATGAACTGATTCTCCTAACTTATTAAATAATATAACAAATAATTTCTTTTGTCAATAACGTCTAAAATTAAATTTTTTGACAAAAAAGACTTGACTTTAAAAATGACAAATGATACAAAGGAACAGACGTATTTATCCATTAATATATATTTGTGTTATGGTAACAATCGAGTTTATCAGGGACTACTACGGTATTCCCAAAAACTACAAACTGGGCTGGGCAATTATGGTTGAACGTGAGGGCGACAAGAAGGTTTCACGTTTGTGTGTTGAACTTAAAGGGACAGACAAGGTTATTGATGTCATGGCTCGCAAGTTTATTCAGACAGGCAACATCCTTCTGACTTCCAGAAAAGTTTATCCTGCAAGGAAAAAGCTTTCCGGCAACACGATTACCTTCAGTGCCGTAAAAGGTAACGAGGTAATTTGCTTCGGCAGAGAAGATTTGGAAGAAGAGTATTTTGTTTCTCGTTTCTCAGAGAAGCTGATGAATACTTTCCTTCTTTAAGGATCACAAACACAAAAAGCACCCGCCCTAAGGCCGGTGCTTTTTTGTTTGTGTTATTATTGAATATTATTTTTGCGGTGCGAGAATCATGGTCATTTGACGACCTTCAAGTTTCATCTCCGAATCCACTTTACTGCACGAATCCAAATCTTCAACAATTTGGTTTAAGATTTGTTGACCCATATCGTTGGCGCTGAGTTCACGCCCCTTAAAACGCATGGTAAACTTTACTTTATTTCCCTGTTCCAAGAACTTTTTAGCTTGTTTTATTTTAACTTCATAATCATGAGTTTCAATAACCGGACGCAACTTAAGTTCCTTTATCTCCACAACTTTTTGATTCTTTTTGGCTTCGTTTCGCTTTTTTTGCTGTTCGTAGCGATATTTTCCGTAATCTAAAACTTTACAAACCGGCGGATTAGCCTGCGGAGAAATTTCAATCAAATCCAAACCGCTCTCATCGGCAATCGCTAAAGCTTCTTTAATTGAGACAATGCCTCGGTTTTCATTATCAGCATCAATCAGGCGAACCTGTTTTGCCTTGATGTTTTCGTTAATCAGAACTTCGTCTTCCGTATTTTGTGTGTCACTCATATATTGTATATATACCTCCCGAAAAAAATTACAACACACATATATAATACAGAACAATTGCAGATTATCAAGCAAAATAATCGTCAAAGGCAAAAATAAGGAAAATTATTTGTCTTCTGAAAAAAGGTTGCGAATATCAATTTTAAGAGTATCGGCGAGAGCATATAAAATATTAACGGAAGGATTAGCGCGTCCGTTTTCAATTTCAGATAAATAGGCGCGATCAATTCCGACTTCTACGGCGAGCTCAATTTGAGTCAGCCGTTTCTGTTTGCGGAATTTTTGAACATTCAACCCTAATTTTTGGAGTCGGTTCATAAAAAATATCCTTTTGCCTGCCTTTACAAGTTTCATAATATATATATGAAAAAATTTTGTGTTGACTATATTCAACAAAAGTGATATAATTTAGACATAAATGCTAGAAAACCTTTTTAATTAAGGAGAGTAATATGGCTCAATATGTGGCGGAGCTTTCGGACAAACAAGCCGAACAAATCAATGCGATATTTGTTGAAATCAAAAAATCAAAATTATACAGACAATGGCAAGAAATTGACGCTGACATTGATAGCGGAGCGCATAATTTATCTGAAAAAAAGAAGTTAACGGATAAAAAAGTAAAATTGATAAATACGCTATTGAAAGAGTTTAAAAAAAGGGTTGCGGATGTTCCGGGAATTATACAGGAAAGTAATTATAAGCCAAGTAAAAATATATGGCAAAAGATGTTGAACCGCGAACCTGAAAAGAATAAATATCTTCCACCTTTTGCAGAGGATGCTTTTTACAATGAGATGAAAAATGCCGGTACTTTCAGAGAGAATTTTAATGAAGGAAGAATAGGCTTCAATGAGTTTAATCACTTGCAACCGCCAAAAGTAAATACTCTTTCTGCAGAACAGTTGGCAGTATTGCGCGGCACGAGTAAGGCTGAAAATAAGCCTGAACCTAAGGTGGAAAATATGGAGAACACGGTGGTTGCGGAAGCAACGAAGGTTGTTGAGAAAACAGAGGTCAATACAGAAACAGCAAAAGTTGAAAATAAAGTACCGGAGCAACCGATACCTGCGCCGAAAACGGAAACAGGACATAGTGAACAAACTGCGGCGGAATCATTTAATGCCGAAACTATTTATAAAGAAGCGAGCGAAAATAAGGATGGTAATGGGGCTTATTTCTTTGATACAGTAGCTATGATTGCGACCAAAGATGCCACATATAAACCGCAAACTATTTTGCGCGAACTCTCAAAAGGTCTTGATGAAGAAGTTTATTTATCCGATTCTAATCAGGAGGCTCGTCTGGCATCTTTATATCAGGCTGCTGAGGGAATCAAAAATATTGCGGCACACAATAAGGATAATTCCGATGTGTCTCTGGTAGCGGCTCAAGCAATGCACAAAATGGCGCAAAACGTCCTTAATTATAAGGCGGAACATGATGTTGCCGGTTATGAAACAAGTTTTGGTGTGTGCCAGCAACATATAATAGAAGGTTATGGCGAAATGACCATGGTTTCGGATGGTTTGCGCAAACAAGCATTATCGAATATTGAAAAACTGGCAAAAATTGATAATTACGGTGAACATTATCCGGACCAAATTATCAAATCGGTACACAGTATTTCACAAGGTTCTGATGGCAGTAATAATGAGGTTTTGGGCGCGGCGTATTCTGCTTTGAAAGGTTTGAATCCACAGACTACGGAAACAGCAATGCAAATGCTTTCGACTTTGCAAAAAATAGGTAAAGGTGGCGATAAAAATCTGCAAAGTGCCATGGTTGAGGATGTTTATCGTATTTTTAAGAAATTTGATAAATCGGAAGAAATTCAACGCAAATGTTTAGAGACAATTAAACCTTTCGGTGAAAACGGGGTTAATGATGCCAAAGTTCGCGCCTATTCTTTTGAGAAAATAATTGTTTCAAAAACAGCGGCCACAAAAACCGGACGTGAAGGCGGGTATGAAAAACCGATTGAAAATAAAAAGACGGCCACAAATACGTTTGTATTTGACTATAAAAAATATCTCGGTAAAGAAAACGGATTGAAATGATATATATATAAATAAGTATGAGGAAAAGTTATAAGCACAAAAGTTTGTAAAAACTAAAACTATATAACATATTGTATTTGCGTGTAAAAAAATTATATGTTTAAAAATATGTCGCTGTCGGCAAAAAAAAATAAAAAAAAGTAAAAAAAGGTGTTGACAAAGAGGAAGGGATGACATATAAAACGCGTTACCGGCCGCGAGGACGGATTGAGAAGTGCGGCTTAAGAGCCGAGGTTATAAAACATCGTAGATAAAGTAAAAAAGAGGATATGCAGACGGTATATCAAAAGATATAAAGTCTAGTATATCAAAATAAGGAACCTAAGATAAATTCTTTATGAGTAATATTAGACAGGATTAAAACAATCAATTAACATGAGAGTTTGATCCTGGCTCAGAACTAACGCTGTCGGCAGGCTTAACACATGCAATTTGAACGGGATTTGGTGGTAGCTTGCTATCATTA
>JAGDBT010000082.1 GCA_017958895.1 Alphaproteobacteria bacterium
ATGCCGCGCGGTTTATGTGCCGCTTCAGGCATAGATGCCATGACGCACGCTTTGGAATCTTATGTTTCGTGCATGGCAACCGATTATACCAAAGGCTTGTCTGTTGAAGCCGGAAGATTGCTTAAAGAAAATTTGGTTAAGTCGTACGAAACGGCTGATCCGGAAGCCAGAGAAAAAGTTCATCATGCGGCCACGGTTGCCGGTATGGCCTTTGCCAACGCTTTTTTGGGTGTTTGTCATTCCATGGCTCATAAATTAGGTGCGGCATTTGATATACCTCACGGTATTGCAAATGCTATGTTAATTTGTCAGGTTATTCGCTATAATGCAACGGATAAACCGTTAAAACAGGCAGCATTCCCGCAATATCGCTATCCGAATGCAAAAGCGGCTTACGGAGAATTTGCCCGTGGTATAGGTTTGGGTGAAAAAGATGATGACAAAGCAATCGAAAAGCTGATAAATGTTCTGCAGGATATGAAGAAAAAACTTAATATTCCTCTTTCAATAAAAGAGTGGGGTATAAGTGAAAAGGATTGGAAAAAAGCAATGGAAACTTTGCCGGAAAAAGCCTTTGATGACCAATGTACGGCGGCCAATCCTCGCTATCCGTTAATTAAAGAAATCGAGCAATTATACAATTATGCTTATGAGGGAATAACCGACTTTAAACTCTGAGAAAGAATGTACTTTAATGATTTTTTGGGTGCTTTATTTGGCTATGGCCTTGTCTTGTATTGCCATAACGGGGACAACTTTGGTGGCTTATACGGATTGTGCTTTATGGCTGGAAATATCGGTTTGGTTGTTATTGTTTTTTTCGTGGTTTTCGCCGATTTTTATCTGGAGCTTGCAGGCTAAATACGGTAACGGTAACCGTTTGTATAATCTGTTTGCCTTAAGCGGCTATTTTTTGTTCGGTTGGGCTTTTCTGTTGGTTATGACAATTATATTCCGCGATTTGCTGTGGACAATATTATATCAATTAAGCGGGAAAAATATAGCCGGACCGAACAATTTCAGAATTTTGAATGCCGTCAATATTGCAACCGTATCAGCCGTATTTGCCGTATGTTTTTACGGTATTTGGGGTGTGATGAAAAAGCCGCGTGTTAAAATCTATAAGTATAAAGACCGCAGAATTTTGCAACCGTTGAGATTGCTGTTGGTATCCGATATGCATATTACGGGACAGATTTCGGTGGAAAAGGTAAGAGAATGGGTGTCGTTAATTAACGAGCAACGGGCTGATATCATTTTGTTGCCGGGAGATATAGCAGATGATTATGAGGCGAATATAAACAAACAAATTGCGGCACTCGGGAAGATAAAAACTTCTAAAGGAATATACTACACTCTGGGGAATCATGAGTTTTATTTTAACGGAGCAGGGTGGGAGGCAAAATTTGCTTCGCTGGGTTGGGTGGTATTGCATAACAGCGGTGTCGAAATTGCCGAAAGCGGTGTTTACATCGGTGGAGTTCCGGATATAAATGCTTTTGCAATCAGCATTTCACAGGCTTTTCGCGGAGCTGACAAAAATAATTATCGTATTTTGTTATCGCATACTCCGAATATCAGCAAAAAGGCAGACTTTAATCTGATAGATTTGTTGGTAAGCGGACATACGCACGGCGGACAGATGTTTCCTTTTAACATCTTTACCAAACTGGGAAACGGCGGTCTGGTAAGCGGAGAATATCAAAAAGGCAATACTACCATATTGGTAAGCAACGGTTTGGGATATTGGGGGCCGCCGATACGTTTGGGAGTTCCGAGCGATGTTGTGATAATAGAACTTTCCGGAGAATAAAAATCGTTTTAACTATATGTTAGCGAATGTTTCATATAATACACTAAAATTTCAGGAGAACGATTATGAAAAAATTGATGACGATTTTATGTTGCATGTCTGTGTTACTTATGGCTTGCGGTAAAAAAGAAGACAAGGCAAAAGTTAAAGAAGAGAGCGTTACCGAGCAGATGCAGCAAATTATAGATTCCGGTGAGTTGAGCGAAGATGAGTTATTAAAAGTTACCGATGCTCAGGCCGAAAGATATTTGAACGAGTTTAATGAATATACGGAACCGCAGAAATATTATTTTTGTGCGGCATTTGCCATGGGTGCGATGTCGGTTGCCAAACCGATTACCGCTTCGGCAATGGTTAACTATTTTATGGGTTTAGGTGTTGCCAAGTTTAAAGAGGGAATAAACGATGAGACCTATAAAGCCTTCAATGCAGGAAAGAATACCTTTACGAATGAAACTCTGGTTAATACAATTCTTAAAGAAAAGATTTGTGAAAATATAATGAACGACACTGCCGATTTCGCCAAAGACAGCAATTATACGATTGCAGATTTGGATAAGATTGGTAAGATCGAAGTGGAGAAAGTTGTAAGGTATATAAAGAATAACGAGAAAAAGTAAAAAAATAAACCGCTGATTTTCAGCGGTTTATTTTTTTATAGTCAATTATTGGTTATCAAACAGCGGAATATTACGCGACAAACGAATATGTTGCGCTTCTATGATAGTAGAGAGATTAAGTCTTCCGCTTTTTATCATACCGCGTACCTGATCACCGGCCGTTGAATCCGGATTGGCAAAAACAAAGTCAATTTTCGGACGTTTCGGCACACCTACCAAAGTTTGGTGCAAAACTGCCAAAATACCGCCACCTACAAGGTCATAAGACATTTCCTCGGAAATTCCGCTGGCAGCGGCGTATTTTACCAATGATTGAATGGCATCGGTTACGGTGCTGGCGTGAATGGTTGAAAGAACCAAGTGGCCGGAAATAGCGGCACGCATTGCTTCAGAGGCAATTTCCGGATCGCGAATCTCGCCTAAGTAAACATACCGAGGTTTACAACGCAACATGGATTTAAGACCGGCTGTCCAAGAACCGCCCGGAGGTGTCATTTGTTTGCAAATTCCGAGTTCGCCGTGGATTGTTTCATATGTACCATCCAAAGGCATTTCCACCGGATCTTCCAAAGTAAAGGCATATCCGCCGTCGCGTATCAAAAATTCTTTCAATAAAGCGGATAAGGTTGTGGTTTTACCGGAACCGGTGGTGCCGGCCATAAGAATCAATCCGGAAGCTCCGCTTAATGATTTCAGATAAGTAAGCAGTTTATCTTCAATACCTAATTTATTTATATCCGGTACCGTATGCGGCATTTTACGGGCGCAGTATTGTTGGCCGTCCAACGTTACGGTACGCTCGACACGATAGTGGTAACCTTTATATTTTACCAGATAACTCGAATTTTCGCCATCATAAGTATTCATAACTGCTTGATAAAATTCATCAAAATCATCAGGACGAACAGGAACAAGGCCGCTCGGGGTTGTTTTTCCCCAAATGTAAGATGAGCCGTCCGGAATTATGTAGATATCAGAAAAGTCTGTTTCGTTAACTGTAGGCATTTTTCCCTCTTTCATAAAAATTACATTTGTGACAATGGTAGAATTTTTTTCTTTAATGTAACAGCAAACAATAAGTTATCCACAGAAAATGATAAAAAAAACGGTTATTTAGCTCCCCAAAAAAACATTAGTATCCATAGAGAAACCGCTTATGCGAAAAATTAATTATTTACGCTTTCGGGCTTAAATGTTAGTTTTTACGAAGAAAAAGAACTACAAAGAGGTCTATATAATGAAGAAACTTTATCTATTAACGGCAGTTTCCGTGTTGTTGGGAATTAACAATGCATATTCTGCCGGTTATCAGCTTAATGAATATTCAACAACCGGACTGGGACGTTCGTTTGCCGGTTTGGGCGTAGTAGGTGATGATTTTTCGGCTATGGGTTACAATCCGGCCGGTATGACATTGGTAAAACGTTCCGGTTTTCAATTGGGATTTGCGGCAACGGAAATTGCTTCTAAAGCCAAAAGTGAATACGGTACGGATAAGATGGATTATTTTGTGCCGCTGCCTAGCGTTATGGGACAATACAATGTTAATGATAAGTTGTTTTTGGGCGCAGGTATATATGTTCCGTACGGACTTTCCACAAAATATAAGCATAACAGCCATGTTGCTACCAAAAGCCAGGGTGGTGTGCGCCACTCCACATTGGAAGTTATAGATACAAACATATCCGCTGCCTATAAGGCTACCGATAAATTGTCCTTGGGTGCAAGCTTTATTTTGCGTTATATAAAAGGAAGTCTGACCTCTAATGTTAATAAAATTACCATGGGCGGAATGACGATACCTATGCCGGGGTTGGCTTACAGCGATTATCGCGTTAAAGGTTGGTCAACGAGTTGGCATTTGGGGGCAATGTATGAATTTTCCGAGAATACGCGTTTAGGTTTGGCCTATCGTTTTAAGAGTACTCAAAAAACCAAAGGCAAGCATTATGTAAACATCAACGATGCTTATTGGAATAACCCGATGTTCGGTCCGATGATTGAGGCTTTGGGTTTCCAAAAAGATAATCGCTTCCGCACCATGTCGGACCCGGAATTGCCGGCAAGCTGGATTTTATCCGGTTATCACAGATTTAATGAAAAATGGGGCGGTTCATTTACGGTAAAATATGTTCAATGGCATCGTTTCTATACCTTCCCGGGACATTCTACCATGTTGGGCGGAACAAACCTGGATGTTGACTATAAATGGAAAGACAGATGGACATTTGCATTGGGCGGAGAATATTATCTGGACGATAAATGGACTTTGCGCGCCGGTACGGCATGGGACGAATCTCCGGTTCCGAACAGCAGATATCGTACAAATCGTATTCCTGATACCGACCGTTTGTGGACTTCATTCGGTTTCAGTTATTCAACCGGAAATCATGAAATTGACTTCGGTTATGCCCACTTGTTCATGATGCACGGTCGTACACATAACACAAAGAGCGGTGATTTGAATGTTAAATATCATAGTCACAGCAATATGTTAGCCTTACAGTATCAATATAAATTCTAAAATATTGCATACTGAGGAAATTGCCGGCGGATGTCAGCTTCGTCGGCAATTTTTTTTGCTGAAAAAATGCGATGTAATGTCAGTTCAAGTAAACGGGGATTTAATATTTTAAATGTTGCTTTTTATTTTTAATGTGTTACGATTAGCTAACTTTTGATAAACAGTGTTTTGTAAGCAATCACGAGGGTATGTGAGCGTTTTATGAACTATGAGCTGTAACTATTTGAAAAAAAGGATTAAAATGAGTACGTATTACATTGTTTCCGGCGGATTTGACCCTATTCATGAGGGACATATCGAAATGATTAAAGCTTCGGCGGCCGCTTCTGACGGTGTTATTGTTTTAGCCAACTCGGATGAGTGGTTGTGCCGTAAAAAAGGTAAAAATTTCCATTCCATGAAAACCAGACGGGCAATTCTGGAAAATTTAAAAGGTGTTATAGACGTTTTGGAATTTGATGATTCCGATAATTCGGCCTGTGACGGTATCAGAAAAGCCAGAGCCAAGTATCCGAATGATCATTTGGTGTTTGCCAACGGCGGTGACAGAGGAAAGGACAATATTCCGGAAGGGCCGGTTTGTCAAGAATGCCGAGTTGATTTGGCATTTGGAGTAGGCGGTGATAATAAAGCCAACTCTTCTTCATGGATTTTAGAAAAGTGGAATTCAAAATAAGCGGTTGAATTTTACCAGTTAAGGATACCAAATGTTTAAGTATCATTTATATAAGGTATTGAAAATATGTCATTTGATTTCTAAAAAGAAATATCAGACCTTG
>JAGDBT010000008.1 GCA_017958895.1 Alphaproteobacteria bacterium
TAAGTCGTTTGGAAAAATTGCCGGGTGTCAGCAAAGTTCATCACTTGCATGTGTGGTGTATAAACGAGCACGATGTTTCTTTGGAATGCCACATTAAAGCCGCCGATTTGAATCTGTTGCCGCAAATCCAACAAATATTAAGACAGGATTTCAATATTCGCCACAGTAACATTCAAATAGAAAACCTTGATGATTGCCCGGATTGCGAATTATAAAAAAGCCCGACAAACTGCCGGGTCTTTTACAGTAACAAACTTATTTTAAAACTTCATTTCCGCCAACTTGGCACGCAGTGCTTTCAAATCATCAACTGCTTCTTTAATTTCTCCCAATGATAAAGTTTCATGCTTATCATCAGAGGCTATTCTTTGTTCCATTTTATCGGGAATTTCAAAGAAATCTTTTTGAATTTCTCCCTGTTCCAAAAGATTCTTCAACCCTTTTTCTTTGATATATTGTTGTGCGCCCTCAATGGTATAACGTTTGCGATAAAGCAAATTTTGTATCAGTTTTAATACTTCCACATCATCCGGCCGATAATAACGTCTTCCGCCGGAAGCTTTCATCGGTTTAATCTGAGGAAATTTGGTTTCCCAAAAGCGCAAAACATGCGTCGCGACTCCCATTTCTTCCGCAACTTCGGCAATCGTCTTAAACGCAGATTTTGACTTATTGATAACCATCCGGCCTCACTTTACTTATTAACCGCCTTACGCAGAATTTGAGAAGGCTTAAAAGATATAACCGTACGCGGTGTAATGGCGGCTTCTTTTCCGGTTTTAGGATTACGACCGGTTCTGGCTCTTTTTTTGCGCAACCCGAAGGTTCCGAAAGAAGAAATCTTTACATCATTACCCGATGCCAATTCCGACTTCATCTCTTCAATAACCATATCTAAAACATCGCCTGAATACTTACGAGATAAACCTACTTCCTCATAAATTGCCTCTGTAATACTTACACGCGTAACAGTTTTCATTTTTCCCTTCCTAATTTAGTTAAACAATTACCTTACCATACTATGCCGCAGCCAAAAACAAAACAGCTTTAAGCAAATGATTCACAGTTTTTTTATTATCCGTTCTTACTTTGTTATATATGAGCGCTTATAACGTGTATTTTTACCGACACGTGAAAGCACTTCATAACTTATGGTACCGGCATCACGAGCAATATCATCAAGCGTATATTCGCTGAAAATAATATACCCCATATCCCCCGTGCAAATATCTTCTATGCCGCTGATATCACAAATTATGTTATCCATGGATACTCTGCCGATAATTCTTGCCTCTTTCCACTGTCCTTCAGACTTGAAGAACACTTTACCGGTGTTGGAAAGTGAGCGCGGGATTCCGTCTCCGTAGCCGATTGACACAATAGCCGTTTTACGTTTTGTCGCCGCCCTGTAAGTTGCCGAATAACCTACAAATTCCCCTTTTGCAAGATCTTTTACCTGCAAAACAGGTGCTTTCACGGTTATTACATTTTGCATTTGATTCGGACGATAAGGCGCCGTATTTATGCCATACAAGGCTGCCCCCAACCGCACCATATCAAAATGAAAATCCGGCCCTAAAAATGCTCCGTCGGAAGCGGAAAGCGAGGCCGGAAGTTCCGGAAAATATTTTTGTTTGATAAAGTTGAATTCTTCCAACTGATGCGCATTCATAAAATGATCTTTTTCATCAGCACAGGACAGATGGCTGATAACCATACCGAATATCCGCAAATCTTTGCGGCTTAATCTTTTTAAATTCGCTTTGGTAAAGCCCAAACGGTTAAGTCCCGTTTCTACCTGAATAACCGGCTTAACCTCAATTGCCTGTTTTTTCCAAAAGGCCAACATTTCCGGAGAACTGATGACCGGAATCAAACTATATTGCTTAAACAAATCCACGCTGTCTTCGCCGATACCTTGCAACACAAAAATATTGGCTTCAGGGAAATCTTTGGCAATTTTTGCGCCCTCAATGGCATGCGCCACCCAAAAATTTCGGCATTCGGCTTGTTCATACAAAATTTTTGCCACTTCCGAAGCCCCCAATCCGTAGGCATCATCTTTAATAACCGCCGATGGTGTCGCCGGCGCGATAATTTCGCTCAACTTGCGATAATTATCCAACAAATTATTTAAATCTATTTCCAATATCGGTTGTGTAAAAATTTTTGCAACAGGGCTTGTAAAAATACTCATAACTGTTATTATCTCCGTAACAAAGGATGAAACTGATGCATTATACCGACACTCATATTCATTTGCAAGATTATAAGACACACAGCCTTGAAACTGTGATTAACTCGGCAAAAGAAGTCGGAGTTGTCAGTTTTATCAATCCGTCATCGCATCCTGCCGACTGGCAAAAAGTGGCCGAATTCGCAGATAAATATCCGCAAATAACTCCGGCTTTCGGAGTTCATCCGTGGTATTGCGACCAAGTACAAAACGATTGGCAACAGGAATTGGCAAATCTGTTATTAAAATATCCGCGGGCTTTGGTGGGCGAATGCGGAATCGACCGGCTCAAAAATCCTGATACTTCGCAGCAGGAACAGGTTTTGCAAACTCATCTGCAGTTGGCAAAAAAATATCACCGTCCGCTTATTTTACACGCAGTTAAAGCCGACCGGCAATTTACCGAACTGTTCCCGATGCTTCCGCAACGCACGATTTTTCACTCTTTTACCGGTTCTGCGCCATGGGGACGCGAAATTCAAAAACACGGTTTCTACATAGGACTTAATTTTTCCGTTTTACGCAAAAAAAATGCCGCCGAGATACTTAAAAATCTTGACTTAAATCTTATATTGCTTGAAACTGACGGTCCTTATCAAAATTATCTTAAAGGCAAAGAAACTTTGCCGCAAAATCTGCCTTTATTGGCCGAACAAATTGCTGAAATTATCGGTATTGACCATAAGGAATTTGCCGAACGTATCGCCCTTAATCAGCAAAATTTTTCAGGAGGAATATAATGCAAACAACCCCTAAATCTCTTCGTCTGCATATTGCTTTATTAGGTGGCGTTAATGCCGGAAAGTCCAGTTTTTTGAATCTGGTTACCGGTCAACAGACTTCCATAACTTCCGAAATTGCCGGCACCACTACCGATGTGGTGGAAAAAGCCCAGGAACTGCCGCCGCTCGGACCGGTTTTATGGCTTGATACCGCCGGTTTCGGGGATGAAAGTCAACTCGGTGATAAACGTCTGGAAAAAACTTTAAGAGTTTTAGACCGTGCCGATGTAGCTTTATTGATTTGTTGCGGCGATAACATCGGGCCGGAAGAAAAAAATATTATTGCTTTGGCGGCGCAGAAAAATATTCCGCTGATAAAAATCTATAATCAGGCCGATAAATATCAGATAAAAGCTGATGACGGAATTGTTGTGAATTCCACTGATTTATCTTCGCGCGATACCGTGTTGAACAATCTCAAAAGTGCCCTTATAAAAGTATGTCCGGATAATTTCTTCAATTCCGTTCCGCTTTTGGGAGATTTAGCACCGCAACACGGCAACATTGTCATGATTATTCCGCTTGATTATGAAGCCCCAAAAGGTCGTTTGATTATGCCGCAGGTACAAGCTATTCGTGATTGTCTTGACCACAATCAAAATATTACGGTTGTCAAAGAAGATGATTATGCCGCAGTTTTGCAAAACTTTAAGAACCCGCCGGCTCTGGTGGTTTGCGATTCGCAAGTTGTTGACCGCATGGTCGCCGAAACGCCGGAAAACATCCCCTGCACTACCTTTTCCATTTTAATGGCGCGTTTTAAGGGTGATTTGGAAAAAATGGTTAAAGGCGCACAAATGATTAACCGGTTGCAAGATCATGACAAAGTCTTAATTGCCGAATCTTGCACCCATCATGCCATGGAAGACGATATCGGTCGGGTAAAAATTCCGAACTGGCTGAAAAAGAAAACCGGCAAAAACTTGCAAATAGACCATGTCAGCGGTTGCGATTTTGTTAAAAATCCGGCGGATTACAAATTGGTAATTCAGTGCGGCGGCTGTACGGTTAACCGTCGTGAAATTTTATCGCGTATTTATCAGTGCGAACAAGCCGGGGTTGCCATAACCAACTATGGTGTCTGCATTTCCGAACTCAAGGGAGTGTTAAAAAGAGTGGTCGAACCATTCGGGATTAAACTCTGAATATGGTACAAGCGGGCGGACTCGAACCGCCTGCCTACTTCTTAGGAGGAAGTCGCTCTATCCTGATGAGCTACGCCTGCGCCATAAGTGTCTTATATGTTTTTTTAATCTAAAAGGCAAGCGATTTTTAAACTACGCCGCAGTCGAACCCAAAAACTCTTTAATCGGTTTGTAGCTTTTGCGGTGTTCCGGCGTAACGCCGTATTTTTTCAAACCTTCAATATGGTCTTTCGTGCCGTAACCGGCGTTTTTTTCAAATCCGTAACCCGGATATTTTTTCGCCAATTCCTTTAACAAATTATCCCGATACACCTTGGCTAAAATACTGGCCGCCGCAATAGAATAAGAACGAGCATCACCGCCGATATAACATGAAGTTTCACACTCAAATTTCGCCGGCAATCTGTTGCCGTCAATCAAGGCTTGTTGCGGTTTAATTTTTAACTTGCCGACCGCCCGTTGCATAGCCGTAAAAGTTGCCTGCAAAATATTCATTTCATCAATTTCCGCCGCCGACGCTTCACCGATACCGAAGGTCAAATGTCCGAGTTCTTCTTCCTTATGCAACAATTCATACAAATATTCGCGTTTTTTGGCGCTGAGTTTTTTGGAATCATTCAAATTTTGCAACAGTTCCGCACAAACATCGCGGGTTAAAAATGCCACCGCGCCGGCCACCACCGGCCCTACCCACGGACCGCGTCCCGCCTCATCAACGCCGCAAACCACACCTGAAAATTTATCTTCTATACTCCAATCCGGCATAATTCCTCTCCTAACGGAATTATGCTAGCTAATTTATGGCAAAAAGCAAGTCTTCTGATTTATTTTGGCACAGCTCAGTTCCGAATTATCTTTAATCCTTCATATTCCGCTTCTACAATACCGCCGATGATTACCGTAACATTATCAAAGCCTTTCTGTTCAAATAACTCGGCAGCCTGCGAGGCACGGCCTCCGGAAGCGCAAAGTATATAAATGGTGCGATCTTTGGTCAGGTTATTATCGCGGATAAATTCCAAAGGGTCAAGTTCGCGCAAATCTTTATAGGTATGCGGAAGAGCTATCGTTTCACTGGCATATTCTTCCGGCGAACGAACATCTAAAATAAATGACTTATCCGTCAAATTTATCGGTTTGATAAAACGCATATACCCTCCTTAAATGAGGATATAAAGTTTATTTTATAAAATTAAAGCTGAACGGTAGTTTATAAACCCTACCAAGAGCCCCCGCCGCCACCGCCGTGGCCGCCGCCGGAAAACCCTCCGCCACCGGAAGAACGACTGATGCCGCCGTTTTGCGTTGACGGCAAAGTAGTGTTGCCGAAACTGCGTGTAAAATTATTAAAACGACTTACTGTCAGAGGTCTGCTGCCGAATTCTTCCACAGGCTTAATCATTATGCTTTCAAACTGTTTAATCCACTTATCCGAAACGCCCAAAATATAAGCAAAAGGCAAAATCTTGTAAAAATATTTCGGATCTTCTTCAACCATTTTTTCCAAGCGCGGTTTTTCCGCCACTTCTATAAACTTTTTCAACCCCTTCAAATGTCCTTTTATTTGCTGTCCGTAGATATTAAGTTTCGGAAATTCAATCAGGCAAATCAAGGCGATAACAAAACAAATTCCGCCGAAAATTGCCACTTTTATATTTTGCGGCGAACATGTGGAAATCATATATTGCAATTGCGGAAACATGTTTGCGGTAATAATCAGCAAAATTCCGATATTAGATA
>JAGDBT010000083.1 GCA_017958895.1 Alphaproteobacteria bacterium
TAAACTGTATCAGTATTGACTACCGTGTTTGTCACTGTAACGGTATCGTGAACCGTCTCTGTAACTGTGTTGTTAACTACAACGGTGTCAGTTACAGTCTTCACAACCACTTCGGTCTGAGTAACAGGAACATAAACTGTATCTGTTACAGTCTCTGTGACTGTATTGTTGACTACCACAGTGTCAGTTACTGTCTTCACAACCACTTCGGTCTGAGTAACAGGAACATAAACTGTATCAGTATTGACTACCGTGGTTGTCACTGTAATGGTATCGTGAACCGTCTCTGTAACTGTGTTGTTCACAACTACAGTATCTGTCTGGAGGATATAATTGTCCTGCCAGACAGTGTCGTTAACAACAAGGGTCTGGGGAACCCAAACAGTATCATTGATAGTAACTGTTTCGGTTACAATCAATGTGTCGTTTACGATCTCTGTATTGGTTACCGTAACAGTATCTCTAACAGTAACGGTAACAGTATCAACGACATTGTTTGTTATAAGCAATGTATCAACATTGCTTATAATAATAGTATCGTTTACAACAACCGTGTCCTGTGGCAGGATTACGGTGTTAACGAGGGTATCCCTCATAACCACAGTAACCGTGTCATTAACACGTATGGTGTCGGCTTTGGGAGCCTGTTTCTTCTCATAAGATACTTCTGACTTAATTTGATTAAGCCACTCGTCATCCTTCTCGCAAGAAGTTAAGACCACTGTTCCAAAGAACACCACCATCATTAAAGCGATTGATTTTTTCATTTTTATATATTTTTTATTTTTTTGAACTCGGATCATTTGTTTATTGGTTTATCTTAAGTATAAGACAAACCCGGATGGTACTGATTAGAATCCACACAATCAGTCAACACCCTTTATATTGTTTTTTAATTGAAAGTATCAAAAAAACCAAATTCTCCGAATCTCGATTATGAAAATATTCTGAACTTTACCTAAGTCTTCTTTAAGCCTAGATTTTGTACTATATATTTTCAACAATGATACGGATAATGATTGAACAAAGATAATTTGGTTTACACTACAAAATTAGCATAGTTTTTGCCGATTTGCAAGTGGAAAAATGCATTTTTTGCAAAATTTTTGACAAAATAAAGAATGAAGCCCGAAAATGACAATAAAAAGCTCAGGCGCGCCAGAAAGACTTGGAGAAAATCACTAACACGGAAATAACTTCCAAACGTCCTAAAATCATGGCAAAACACAGTATAAACTTTATCGTATCCGGCAAAAACGCAAAATTGCCGCTCGGTCCGATAACCTCAACCGAGCCTACTCCGACATTGGCGATACAAGACACAACCACCGCCATTGCCGTCTTAAAATCCAAACCGCAAGCACTTACCGCCAACACCAACACGGCCAGACATATCAAAAACGAAAACACATACACAAAAACCGACATCGTTACTTTTTCCGACATATTTACTTTGCCGATTTTCAGCGGTATAACTCGATTCGGCTCAATTGCCGACAGCAGATATTTGCGCAAAAATGCATGAATCACTTGCCAACGCAGAATTTTTATTGAACCGCTTGTCGAGCCCGTGCAACTGCCGATAAGCGACAAAAACAAAATAACCGCCGCAATCCACGCTCCCCAAGTGATATAATCACACGAGGTTAAACCTGTGGTAGTAATAACGGAAATTGCCGTAAACGATGCATACCGCAAGGCCTCAAACAACGAATATTCCGATTTGGCATACAAATAACCGCTCAAACACAATATCGCCACCAAAACAATCTTCAAAAACGAGCGAACCTGGTGATTTTTATCTGCTTCCGAGCGCCGCCACAGCAAAATATAAAATGTCATCGGCAAAGCGCCGGCCAACATAAATATCATCGTGCATAATTCTATCGGAAAGCTGTTAAAGGAACCGATTGAGCCGTTGCGCGAGGAAAAACCTCCGGTACCGATGGCCGACATAGCATGATTTGCGGCATCAAACCAACTCATACCGCACAAAAACATACAACAACAGGCAACCCCGAACAACAGCAAATAAACAAAGACTATACGCTTGGCAATATAGCTGAATTTAGGCATGAATTTATCATTGGAATCCGAATTTTCATGCTGAAAAATCTGCATTCCGCCGATGCCCAAAAACGGCAATAAGGCCACGGCAAAAATTACAATTCCCAAACCGCCGATATAATTAAGCAACGACCGCCACAGCAAAATCGCCGGCGGCAACGATTCCACATCTTCCATTATGCTTGCGCCCGTGCCGGTTAAGCCCGAAACCGCTTCAAACAAACCGTCAAGTGCGCTTTCTCTGTCCAGATAAAGCCAAAACGGCACAGCCGAAAACAAACAGCTTAAAAACCAACTGACAACCGTTATCAAATAACCTTGCTTAAGCGTAATCCGCTCAATTTTGGTATAATTGGAAAGAAATAAGGCAAAACCGAAAAACACCGCCACCATCGCCGAGCTCAAAAACGGCGACCAATCGGCCGAGGTTACCGACATATCCAAACCGGCGGGAATCAGCATAATAAGCCCCAGAATACCGAGGATATATCCGCTAATCATAAAAACCGGTTGCCACATAGTCATAAACCTATTTCAAAGCCACATTTGCGGCCAAATATTTATCTACCAGTGCTTTGTTGATAAAAACACCATTCACGAAACACAAAGCCGTTGCGGCATGAGTTTGATTTGTATAGGCCACAATTTCACAATATACCTGATTATCGCCTATCAAATCCGTCAGATATTGTTTGGCCGCCGCCACATCATATTTTTGCTCATCACTGTAAATACCGTATAAAAATAAAAATGTCCGATTGATGTACAGACTGTTTGCACCCAACACATCAGCTGTTGCCAACAATTTCTCCGGCTCGTCAAGATATGTTAAATCCAAATCCGGTTTTTCAATGTAATAATCATGCAAATTGCCGGCATAAGTTTCTACCGCAACCGTAAACTCCTCCGGTGAACTTTCAACAACTTCCGGCTCCGGCAATTTAGTCGGCGTTTCAACAACCGGCATTGTTGCGTTTCTCAAAGTACCGGGTGTTACATCTTCACTTTTCTTATCTTCTCTGTCTTTGGATTTAAACCATCCCTTAACGGCATTTAGTGCCGTATCGGTTTTGTTTTCTGCCGGCTTTGGCGCAATAATTTGAACATTTTTGCGCGGTTCGTATTTTGCTTTGCGAAATGCCGCCACATTCCACGATACAAACTTATCTTTATCTTCTTCCTTGTCTTTTGAATCAATTTTATAGTTCGGAACCATATCGCCTATGGTATTTTTTACCTGCCGCCAACGCTGCGAAAATTTTGCCGAAGTTTTATCTTTGGCCGCCACAAACTCATGAGACGGCATTTTGACCATATACCAGGTCCAAATATCGCCGAATTTTATGCCTTGCAACAGTGGAATCGCCAAAAAAATTATCAGCAAAATAAGCAATACCAAAACAATCTGCCAAAAGCGGCGGAAAGGGAATGTTATCAACATAACAAACTTATGCAACCACGACAACAGCCCGCCAACGCGCATAGCCTTCCATTCTTCTTTACTGCTCATATTTAACCTCCGTATTTTTGTTGCAATTCCTGCATCTGTTCAGGGGTGATACGTTCAAACAACGCTTCGCCGGCTTCAAAAGCTGTTCCGACCGGCAAAGCATTTATTTCTTTTGCCACATCAAAACCTTTCAAACTCGGCATATCTTTCATTTGCAAATTGAACTTACTTAACATTTTTTCTGCGGTCTGCGGCATTATCGGTGCGCTCAAAACTGCATAAATACGCACCAGATTAAGACATATACGCAAAATGGTTTCAGCGCGTTTTTGGTCTTCTTTTATAACCATCCACGGCTCGGTTGAAGAAATATAGTTGTTGCCTTCAACCCAAATGGCTCTCAATTCGTTTGTGGCCTTGCGGAATTCCATTTCATCCATATATTTGAAATAATCCGCCACGCGAGTTTTGAGAGTGTTTATCAAATCATAATCAACCTTTTGTAATTCTCCGCCTTCCGGCACAAAACTGCCGATTTTGGAAGCGGTCATTTTCATAACCCGTTGTGCAAAATTGCCTAAAACTCCGTTTAAATCTTTGTTTATCGTATTTACAAAATTTTCAAACGTAAACGAAGAATCCGAAGCTTCCGGAGCATTTGCCATCAGCCAATAGCGCCAATAATCAGCCGGAAATTCTTTTACCGCATCTTCGGCAAAAATTCCGCGATGTTCCGACTTAGAAAATTTTCCGCCGGCAAAAGTCAAATAACTCATGCCTTTAAGATAATCAACTTTAGTCCAATTCTCTCCCGTTCCCAAAAGCGTAGCCGGAAAAGTTATCGAGTGATAAGGAACATTATCTTTGCCCATAAATTCCACATAGCGAACATCTTTGGCATCAAGCCACCATGCTTTCCAATCTCGCTCTTGAGGTTTTTCATCCGACCATTGTTTGGTTATGCCTATATAGCCGATAGGAGCATCAAACCACACATAAAAAACCTTATCTTCATAGCCCGGTTTGTTTACCTGAAAGCCCCATTTTAAGTCACGGGTAATACAACGCGGTTGCAAACCCTCTTTTACCCATTTTTTCGCAATCGAATAAGCAACATCAGGCCAGAAAGCCTCTTTGGTTTTCAGCCATTCCACCAATTTATCTTCTATCTTAGGTAAATTCAAAAACAAATGCT
The DNA here is from genome assembly GCA_017958895.1 of Alphaproteobacteria bacterium. GTDB lineage: Bacteria > Pseudomonadota > Alphaproteobacteria > RF32 > CAG-239 > RUG410. The sequence continues at coordinate 4,713 of JAGDBT010000083.1, forward strand.
TGGTTTCGCGAACTTCCAAATTATTTGAGCCGGAAATTGTGCTGCGGGCATTTATCAGTTCGGTCGGTTCCAACACTTTTGTACAGTTTTCGCACTGGTCACCGCGTGCCTTATCATAACCGCAATGCGGACAAGTTCCGGTGATATAGCGGTCTGCCAAAAACATTTTATCATCAATAGAATAAACCTGTCTTACCGTGCTTTCGCTGATAAAACCGTTTTTATCCAACTGTTCAAAAATATGATAGGTTATTTCCTGATTCTGCGGGCTTGAAGTGCGTCCGAAATAATCAAACGACAAATCGAAAGCCGCATAAGTATTTTTGTGACGTTCGTGATATTTATCGCAATAATCCTGAACGGGCATATTCTCTTTTAATGCCCCAACCTCTGAGGTTGTGCCGTGTTCATCGGTTCCGCAAATATATAAAACTTCATTACCCATGAGGCGCATATAACGGGCATATATATCCGAAGGCAATAAACATCCTACCATGTGTCCCAAATGCGGAACTCCGTTAATATACGGCAACGCCGAGGTAATTAAAATTTTAGACATCTGCAATTATCTCCTCACAAATCAATATCTGTTCGGATTTTACATTATTTAAATAAATTCGCAAGCAAAAAGCTTTCAGATGCTTTGATTTTGCACAGTTTTCAATTAAGAGCTCTTGCGTCGGCTTAAGTTTTGCGCCAAATTTATAACCGCATCGCTGACATCATCTGCCATAGCGGCAAAATTAGAATTTTTTTCCAATGAAATTTCATCAACATATAAAGAGCGGTTGATTTCCAATTGCAAAGTGTACATTTCCCGACGCGGTTGGCAATAATTGAAAGTTGTATAAGCGCCGGAATAAGGACAGTTAAATTCCACCCGATAATTACGGTCCCAAAACTGACCGGCAAAAAAGTCACTCATATCTTGCGGACAACTTTGGCTGAATAAATTGCCCAAACAAATATCTATACCGGAACGATCATCAATTATGGAACAAATTTTAGACGGCATGGAATGACAATCCAACACCAGACAGAACCCGAATTTTTTTAAGCATTTATTGATAATTTGCTGCAATCTGTCATGATAGACATCATACAAATTTTTTATTCTTTCCTCAACTTCGTGATAGTCCAACAACCCCTTATACAGCGGCTCTCGCAAATAATTTATGCGATGAACGACACCCAAACCGACACGACAATGCTTATCATACAAAACATCTTTATCTTGCGGATAATTATAAAACATTGCCGGATCGAGTTCCAAACGATCTCTGTTCAAATCTATAACCGAACGCGAAACCAACATTTTGAGGGCCGGAACACCTGCGTCCAGGGCTTTTTTCAACAACTCGTCAACAAAAATATCTTCATTATGACGCAAAGTTTCGGCACTGCTGTTCACCTGCTCCAAAAAAGTTTCGGGAAAATACGAACCGCTGTGCGGTATGGTCAAAATCAGCGGATAAGGAAGATTATCGGTATTAAATTCTTCAAACACCTTTATTTTTTTATAATCAATTTTGAAATTTAACTTAGTATCTTCCATATCGTTCAGCTCATCTTATTTACTTTTTGGTGTTTTCGCTCGCGCCAGACGTTTTCTTCTTGTTGACTTTTTTTCCACTGTCCAACCGTATTTACCGATTTTTTTGCCCAACGCATAATAAAAACCGTGGGCATAAGCCAACAATCCGGCTTTCCCTAAGTCTAAGGCTTCTTTTTTATTCATGTATTGCTCATCAACATCTACCGCCACCACTTCAGCCAAAAACATATCATGTGAACCTAAAGAAATAACTTCTTTTACAACACATTCCAAAGATACGGGAGATTCTTCCACTTGCGGTGCCTTTATCTTTGAACATGGTCCGGCCGTAAGTTTTGCCAACTTAAATTTATCCGTATCCCTGCCGCTTTTAACGCCGCATAAGTCAATTGATTTTGCCAATTTAACGGTCGGTACGTTAATCACAAATTCTTTGCTTTTACTGATAAGTTCGTGACTGTAACGAGATTGCCTTATTGAAACATAAACATAAGTCGGATCACTGCAGGCAATTCCCGTCCAGGCGGCTGTCATCACATTCGGTTTTTCCATTGTGCCGCACGAAATTAACGCCGGTGGCACCGGTGCCAACAAAGTCCCCGCCTTCCATGAAATCTTGGCCATACTCTCCTCCGAAAGCAATAAAACATAGGAATTATATACACTATTTTGCCGTTCGTCAAGGTGCAAGTATTACTTAAATTTATCTTCAAGGCTACAAAACATTTAATAAGTCAAAAAATCTCGTTGTAAAAATAAAGTAATTGTTTAAGCTTAAAAAAAACGGAGAAAAACAATGAAGGAAACAGATTTCAGCAAAATTACCTTTGAAGATGCTTTAGCTCAATTGGAAAATATTGTTCGTGAGTTGGAAGCCGGAAAAATAAAACTCGACGAGGCGGTTGAGGCTTATGAAAAAGCCACCGCTCTGAAAAAATTTTGTGAAGAAAAATTGCAGGCGGCTCAGTTGAAAATAGAAAAAATAAATATTGCCGCCGACGGTTCCGTCAGCACTTCCCCTCTTGATAAAACGGAGAAAGAATAATGACTGACATCACCGAAATTCTTCGTAGTTTTTCCGCTCAATTCAATCAAAATTTGCAACTGTGTTTTCCCTCTGTTGACGGAGCCGAAAATCGAGTCATTGAGGCAATGAAATACTCCGTCATGAACGGTGGAAAACGTCTGCGTCCTTATTTGGTTTGCGAGTGCGCCTCGTTGTTCGGTGTTGATTATCAAACCGCTTTTCCGGCCGCCGCTTCGTTGGAAATGTTGCACTCTTATTCACTTATTCATGACGATTTACCGGCCATGGATAATGATGATTTGCGACGCGGCAAACCGACCTGCCATAAGCAATTTGATGAAGCTACCGCTATTTTGGCGGGCGACGGTTTATTGACTTATGCTTTTGAATATCTGGCTAATTCTTTAGAAATCAAACCGGAAATGCGCTTAGCGTTAATTCAACTTCTTTCTTCGGCGGCCGGAGCTTTCGGCGGCATGGTTGCCGGTCAAACTTTGGATCTTTATGCCGCACCTACGGGCTCAAAAACTGCCGATGAAGCCATCATAACCCGTTTGGAAGAAATGAAAACCGGCAGATTATTACGTTATGCCTGCGAAGCCGGAGCCGTGTTGGGACAAGCCTCACCGCAAGAACGTCAAATCATTGTTTCATATTCACGAAAAATCGGTCAGGCTTTCCAAATAACCGATGATATTTTGGATCGTGAGGGAGATCAAAATTTGGTCGGCAAAACCTTGCATAAAGACGATTCGCAAAATAAGTTTACCTTTGTTTCTTATTACGGAATCGAGCCGGCTCGGCAAAAAGCCATTCAACTGATTAACGAAGCCATCGCGGAAATTTCCGCTTTCGGCGAAAAATCGGCAAATCTGCAAAAACTGGCCCAATATATCATCGACCGCAACCATTGATAAAGCTGTTGCAAGCGCCTTCAAAATATGATATACTAAGACTATAGTATATCATTATTATGGAGGCCGATATGAGTAACGACAGCAGAAATTTTCTCATGAAGCTTAACAGTTGTGCTTCTGATAAGAAACTTTTATTGAGAATGGCCGCCGAAGCCATAGCCCATTCTCACGATCATAGAACTTTGGCTCAACGCCGTTCCCAAGATTTGCAATTTAATCCTACCAGCATAAATCTGCGAGCCTGTATCGGCAAAATTCATGCCCTTAATAACCAAAATCTTTCCACAAACGATAAATTGTGTATGGTTATAAACGAATATATTAATTTGGAAATCAAAGACAATCCGAAAACACATAAAGATACTGCTCTGGAACATTTTAATCAGCAATTTTTAAATCTTTATCCGCAACAACATGGCGCGGTTGCAAAGCTTAATAATAAAGTAAATCAAAACGATGTTCGAATAGCTGTAGGTTAACAAAAAAACTCCCGATTGATTATCGGGAGTTTTTTTAACGTGTAATTTTTATTTTTTCTTTTTAGCCGAAGCTTTTTTAGCCGGTGCCTTCTTTGCCGGTGCCTTCTTGGCTACCGTCTTCTTTGCAACTGCTTTCTTAGCCGGTGCTTTCTTGGCTACCGTCTTCTTTGCAACTGCTTTCTTAGCCGGAGCTTTCTTAGCTACCGTCTTTTTAGCAACTGCTTTCTTAGCCGGAGCTTTCTTAGCTACCGTCTTTTTAGCTGCTACCTTCTTAGCCGGAGCCTTCTTGGCTACCGTCTTTTTAGCTACTGCTTTCTTAGCCGGCGCTTTCTTGGCTACCGTCTTTTTAGCTACTGCCTTTTTAGCCGGAGCCTTCTTAGCTACCGTCTTTTTAGCTGCTACTTTCTTAGCCGGAGCTTTCTTAGCTACCGTCTTTTTAGCTGCTACTTTCTTAGCCGGAGCCTTCTTGGCTACCGTCTTTTTAGCGGCTGTCTTCTTAGCCGGTGCTTTCTTTTCTGCTTTCTTCATTTTAGTCTTCCTTGTTTTTGTTTTCTTTGCCGCGGAGGTTTTGGCCTTCTTGGCTTTTACTTTCTTAGCTGTAGTCTTCTTCTGAGAAACACTCTTCTTGGCCGCAGTCTTTTTAGCGGTTTTCTTCTTCGCTTTCTTGGCGGCTTTCTTTTTCTTCGGCTGATTATGGGCTTTAGAAATAGATAAAGCACTTTCCAAAGCTTTCTCATCACACAAACCTATCGCCACCGGATTCTTCGGTCTCAAATCAGCCATATTGGCATATTCGCCGTTACGAATTTTATTGATGGTAGGTTTAGTCGTACCGATAAGCTTGCAGATTTGAGAATCCATAATTTCCGGATAATTCTTCAGAATCCACAAAATAGCGGCAGGTTTCTCGCTCCTTTGTGCCGGAGACAGAACCTTTTTAGCCTTAGCGTTGCGCTCTTTAACATTATTTTCCAAAACATTGGCCACTAAATCAGCCGCAGGATCAGCTTCGCAACGATGAATTTCGTCCCAAGAAAGCTGGCCGTTGTTTATCGGATTAAGACCGACAATATTATAAGCTACATCGCCGTCGGCGATTGCCTGAATCTCTAATTCATGAATTTCACAAAAACGCGAAATCTGACGAAATGTCAGGGTTGTGTTCTCCACAAGCCATACTGCCGTGGCTTTCGGCATCAAAGGAGCTGTCATTTTTTATCCTTTCTCAAATAGACCTCGCTGTAAACAGCATAAACAACCAAAACGCAATATACAAGATTTTTTTTATTTTATAAACGCAAAAAGCCCGCTTTACGCAGGCTTAAAATTGCATAAACAAGATTAATTGCCGGATTTCAGACCGAAAGCCGCAAACTTGCTGTTAAACTTACCGACCTGTCCGCCGTTATCAACAATACGACGAATACCCGTCCACGCCGGATGAGATTTCGGATCAATTTCCAACATCATCTTATCACCGGCCTTGCCCCAGGTTGACTTTGTTTTAACTTCCGTACCGTCTGTCATCACATATGTAATCTCGTGATAATCAGGATGAATACCTTTTTTCATTTTAATCTCCACTTCATACTTTTAAGTTTTACGCCTTTATACATTAAGCAAATAAAATTCGCAAGCATTATTTTTACACTTTTTAAATTTTTTTCTGCTCGGCCAACAATTCGGCAACTTTTTGCCGCAAACTTTCGTTGGTAGCCACGATATTTCCTTCTTCCAGAACTTTTTTGAGGTTTTCCGTGCGAATATCCGTTTCCCCTACGGAAAAGATATAACCGCCGGATTCTTTAACCACCAAAATTCCGGCCGCTATTGCTGTTTTTCCCGTAGCGGTTCCTATCACAACATCGCTTTTGCCACCGGCTAATCTGGCCAATGCCAGAGCCGTACTGCCCTCTATAAGCAGATTCGGACTTACTTGCAAAATCTTTTGCACAACACCCGCATCGGCATTGCATGAGAACAAAGCTTTTCCCAAATTTTTGGCACCGGAAACTCTTAATCTTTCATGATTTCGGAAACCTTCCTTAAAAGCTCCGCCTCCTCTTTCGGCAAAGAAAAGCTCATCGCTTATCGGGCTGTAAATCACCGCATTAACAACATTA
>JAGDBT010000084.1 GCA_017958895.1 Alphaproteobacteria bacterium
CTATCCCCTTGAGCAAAAACTTTCTTGTACAGGACAAAACACCGGTATTAGTCATGACTACCCCCTAATATATAGCTATACATATTAGTACTGTAACACACTTTTTTGTTAACTTGTGTGAACTTTTTGTTACATTTTTATTTTCTGGGGATAATTTAAAAAAGAAAGGCTTCGGGTTATAACCGAAGCCCTTTTTTTGATTTTCGGAATAACTTATTTTTTCAAAATAGATTTTCCGGCATATACGGCCATATCGCCCAATTCTTCTTCAATACGAATAAGTTGGTTATATTTTGCCATACGATCGGTACGCGACATAGAGCCGGTTTTGATTTGACCGCAATTGGTGGCAACCGCAATATCGGCAATCGTCGTATCTTCGGTTTCACCGGAACGGTGAGATAATACTGCCGTATAACGATGACGTTGAGCCATATCAACAGCCTTCATAGTTTCTGTTAAGGTGCCGATTTGGTTAACCTTAATCAAAATGGAATTGGCAATACCCTTGTCAAAGCCCATTTGTAAACGAGCCGGATTGGTAACGAACAAGTCATCACCTACCAACTGAATTTTGTTACCCAAAGCTTCGGTTAACAATTTCCAACCTTCAAAATCATCTTCGGCCATACCGTCTTCAATTGAGAAAATCGGGAATTTTTCGCACAAACCTTTGTAATATTCAACCATTTGAGCGTTGGTATAAGATTTGCCCTCACCCTTCATTTCATATTTGCCGTTTTCATAAAATTCCGAAGAAGCGGCATCCAGAGCCAAAACAACATCATCTCCCGGCTTATATCCGGCATCTTTGATTGCCTGAACAATGAAAGTCAAAGCTTCATCGGCTGATTGCAAATTAGGAGCGAATCCGCCTTCATCGCCGACATTGGTGTTTTGACCGGCTGCCTTCAAATTCTTCTTTAGGGTTTGGAAAATTTCCGCACCCATGCGAATCGCCTCTTTTATGGAAGCGGCAGAAACCGGCATAATCATGAATTCTTGAATATCAATAGGGTTGTCGGCATGTTTGCCGCCGTTCAAAATATTCATCATCGGCACCGGCAATGTGCGAGCCATTGTGCCGCCCAAATAGCGATACAACGGCAATCCGGCCTCTTCAGCCTGAGCTTTGGCAACGGCCAAAGAAACGGATAAGATAGCGTTAGCGCCTAATTTACCCTTATTTTCCGTGCCGTCCAATTCTATCATTTTGCTGTCAATATCAATTTGATCTTCGGCTTCATAACCGGCCAAAGCGTCATAAATTTTTTCATTAACGTTTTCAACGGCTCTCAAAACTCCCTTGCCGCCGAAACGAGACTTATCACCGTCTCTCAATTCAACAGCTTCGTGGGCACCGGTAGAAGCTCCCGAAGGAACAGCCGCACGGCCGAAAGCACCCGATTGCAACACAACTTCGGCCTCAACGGTCGGTGTGCCGCGGGAATCTAAAATTTCTCTGGCATGAATATCAACAATAGCACTCATTTTTTTCTCCTATTCATAAATATTTAAGTGTTGGCTATAACTTAGTTAATTTTCAGCCGTTGTCAAGATAAAACACAAATCTTGGCATAAACTGTTTGAATCTGTTGAAAAAATATTTTTTTTGCTCTAAATTCGGCATAGTTCAAAAAACGGAGGCTTTATATGTTTTCAGAAAAATGGAATTATCGTTTCTTGGAACTGGCAGAACTGATTGCTACCTGGTCCAAAGACCCTTCAACCAAAACCGGTGCCGTTGTTGTCGGTCCGGATAAGGAAATTCGCGCAACCGGTTATAACGGATTTGTCCGCGGAGTAACCGATGATGTTCCGGAAAGACTGGAAAGACCGACCAAATATGACTTTTTTGAACATGCAGAACGTAATGCCGTGTTTAATGCCTGCCTTACCGGCACTTGTTTGAAAGGTTGCACCATATATTGCACTTTAACTCCTTGTACCGATTGTGCCCGGGCAATTATTCAGGCCGGCATAAAAGAAGTTGTGACTTATGAATATAAAATTGATGAAAACGATCCGAAAAACACCTGGCGCGATAAATTAAACTATTCGGCCGAAATGTTTAAGGAAGCCGGTGTCAATTATGTAGCTTTACCTAAAAAATAAAATTCGAACTATTCTCTTTGAACGTCTTTAAATACGTTTAATCGGCAATATATAAAAACCGATTATCTTACTTAAACTTAAAGGAGATTAGGAATGAAAATTCTGATTGCGGACGATCATGCACTTTTTCGTGACGGCTTGGCTTTGAGTTTGGAACGACTTATGCCTGAGGCCGTAATTACTCAGGCTTCCGGTTATTCCCAAGTATTCAAAATACTTAACTCCGAACCTTTGCCGGATGTTTTAATCTTAGATGTTGAAATGCAAGACTTACCATGGTTGGAAAGCCTCAAACAAATCAGGCAAGATGCCCCTGAACTCAAAATAATCGTTATATCGGCTTCCGAAGACGGCCGGACAATCCGCACTATTTTGAATACGGGTGTCAAGGGCTATATTCCCAAACGATCGGAAATTAAAGTTTTTAACAATGCTTTACGGCTTGTCTTGGATGGCGGTACTTATGTCCCGCCCAATTTGCTGGAAAACAGCAGTTTAAATAATATAAGCGGCAGAAGTATCGGCTTAAAAACTCTTACCAACCGACAAACTCAAGTTCTTGATTTAATTGCACAAGGTAAATCAAACAAACAAATTGCTTATGATATGGGGGTTTCCGAATCAACCGTAAAATTACACATAAATGCCTTGTTACGTTCTTTGCACGTCAACAACCGCACCCAAGCCGTCATCACCGCGCAAAAAATAGGTCTTATTTAGACTTCTTGCCCTCTTCATCTTTTTGCGATTTAAGTTGTCCGCAAGCCGCTAAAATATCCTGTCCTCTGGCAACTCTTATCGGGGCGGCAAAACCGGCATTTTCCAACTCTTTGGCGAAAGCATGAACCCTATTGTTGGAACTCGGTTGAAAAGTGCAGCCCGGCCAAGGATTAAACGGTATCAGATTAAATGTTGCACGCAGTTGATATTTCTTCATCAGTGCTATAAGCTCACGTGCACAATCAACCGTGTCATTAACCCCGTTTAACAACAAATATTCAAAGGTAATATAGCGACTCCCGTCATTACCCTGATATTCTCGACAAGCCGCCAACACTTGTTCCAACGGATATTTATTGTTAATCGGCATAATTTGTGAACGCAATTCATTA
>JAGDBT010000085.1 GCA_017958895.1 Alphaproteobacteria bacterium
TGCCGACTTTCATAGATTTTTTCTGCCGTTTCCGCATATTTTACCGCTAAGCGATAATGTTCTTGTTTGAAAACAATTTGCGATAAAAGTTGCAAGCTCAAAGCCTCGGCATATTTGTTTTCGGATTTTTGCTGCAATAATAATGCTTTTTCGGCAACTTTACGGGCCTTAACCGCTTTATTTTGAGCCAACAATAACAGAGCCTGTTGATTATAAATATCGGCAGTTAGTTGTCCGGTAATCGGTAGTTTCAGTGCTTGCTCATATTTATCCGCCGCTTCTTCGGGACGGTTTTCAAACAACATCAGCATTCCTTTCAGAACTATTGTCTGAGCCGTAGCCAATGGAAGTTTTTGTTGTTTATAAAGTTCCAATGCGGCATTAAGCATTGTTTCTGCCACATCATTTACGCAACTCACACGATAAATATCCGCAAGCAATAAATAGCAACCGGCTGCTTCTGCCGCATATTTTTTTCTTTGAAAAAACTTCAGAGCCTCCGAGGCTTTTTGTGAAGCGGAAAGCATATCTCCTTCGTTGAGATAAGCAAACCCCGACAGCCAATTATAATACCCGCGGCAATTCGGCTTTATCTTCTCGGCGGCCAACTTTGAAAGAGCGGTAGAAAAAGTTTTAAAATCATATAAAAGCAAAGCCATCATGGGCAAGTAAACCCCGTATTTTGCCGAATTGGTAAAAAGTTTTTTGTTTTTCAAAATCTTCTTATAAGCAGCTCGGGCATCAATATGCGCCAAAAGCAATAAAGATATTTGCGGATACAATATATTCAGCAAAGTTGCGGCTTTTTGCGGTTTCCCGATAACCAAAAAGAGCAAAGCCGCTCGACTTTCAAGTCCGTGTTTGCGAAACAAAATCCGACAAGCCTGTTTTAAAATCTCACTGGAAAACAACACCGGAATCTCCGATTTTTGCTGACGTTTGAGAGTGTTCAAACGCACCAATTTCTGCAAAAACTTCAAACGTTGCATAAACCAAAGTGCTCCGAGCGGCAAAAACAGGATTGCACTAAAAAAAATAAGCACTAAATATATAAAATATTTTTCTGTCATTTACTCTATATTAGCATTTTGATTATATATTGATTCCGATTAAATATATTAGTACAGGATATTTAAAATGGCTATTACAAAATTGAATTCTAACCAACTTTATCGTTCTTGTGATCCTGCAAAATTAGGTTTCAAGACCACTGCCGAATTAAAAGAACGTTTATCTGCTTTAGGGCAAGATCGCGCTATCAGTGCCGTTGAATTGGGAATTCATATAAAATCCCGCGGCTATAATCTGTTTTGCTTGGGACCGGAAGGAACCGGTAAAACCAGTCTGGTTAAAAGAATTTTGGAAAAAGAAGCGAAAAATCGCAAAACTCCGAATGATTGGGCTTATATTTACAATTTTGACGAACCTTATAAACCTTTGGCAATCAGTTTTCCGGCCGGCAAAGCCTGTGATTTTGCCAAAGATGTCGATGCCTTGATTGAAGAATTTTCCATATCTCTTCCGGCCATTATAGAATCCGATGAATATAAAGCCGCCCTCGGAATAATACGGCAAAAATATAAATCCAAAAAAGAATCTTATATTGAAATTTTGCAAAAAAAAGCCAAGGGTAAAAGAGTATCGCTTTTGCACATGCAAATGGGGTTGGTTGTTGCGCCGATGAAAGACGGTGAAGTTTTGAATCCTGATGCGTTTGATGCACTTTCCGATGAGGAAAAACAATTAATCATGGATGATTTAAACGCCATGCAGGAAGAAATTGAGAATGCTACTCAAAATTTGCCGCGTTGGGAAGAAAAACAAAAGGAAGAAATCAATGCCCTGCGTGAAAAATTCACCAAAGCTACCGTCAAAGAGCCTATTGATGATTTGCGCAAAAAATATAAAACACAAACTCAGGCGACCAAATTTTTGAAAGCCGTACAGCAGTACATTTTAGACAATGTTGATGAATTTGTTCCCGAAGACAAAGAAAAGAGTTTCGGACAGCCGGCGGAAGATGATCCGTTGCAAATTCTTCTCAGCAAGGTCAAACAACCGGAATATGATAAATTTGATAAATTCAAGGTTAATGTTATAGTTAAAAACACCGAAAATTCCGGCGCTCCGATAGTAACCTTAGACCACCCGACTCAGGGAAATTTAGTCGGTAAAGTGGAACGAATTCAACAATACGGTGCTTTGTTAACCGATTTTACTTTAATCAAAGGCGGAGCTTTACATCGGGCGAACGGCGGCTTTTTGCTTTTAGATGCCCGCAAAGTTTTGGAACAACCTTTTGCGTGGGATTCTTTAAAAAGAGCCATTGCCTCCAAAAAAGTAAAAATTGAAGCTCCGAACGAAGAAACCAGTTTCACCACCATTTCTCTTGATCCGGAACCGATTCCTTTGGATGTTAAAGTCGTTTTAACCGGTGATTTTGAAATTTATGATTTATTATGTGAACGTGATCCGGATTTCCGTGATTTCTTTAAGGTTGCGGCCGATTTCGGTATTATCATGGACCGCACGCCGCAAAATGAAATTGAATATGCCAAACTTATAGGTTCTTTGTCGCAGAAAAAGGGATTGCGTTCCTTAAATCCGCAAGCGGTTGCCCGCGTAATCGAATATGCTTCTCGCTTGGCAGATGATGCCGACAAATTGACGGCTCACATTTCTTCCATCGGTGATTTATTGCGCGAAGCCGATTATTGGGCGCGCAAATCTCAAGCCAAACAAATCGGAAAAAATCATATCGAACAAGCCATAGAGGCACAAATTTATCGTTTTGACCGCATAAAAAAATCTATGTTGGAAGAATTTGATAAAGGTACTATCTTAATGGATGTCAAAGGTCAAAGAGTCGGACAGATTAACGGCTTGGTCGTATATGATTTCTCTAATTTTTCTTTCGGTAAACCGGCAAGAATAACGGCACAAGTTCGTATCGGTAAGGGAGATTTCGTTGATATTGAACGCGAAATTGCTTTAAGCGGACCGATACACACCAAAGGAGTGCTCATTCTGAAATCATTGATAGCCAATCGTTTTGCCAAACACAAACCTTTGTCCTTGTCGGCTTCTATTGTTTTTGAGCAATCTTATGGCGGAGTTGATGGCGACAGTGCTTCTTCAACCGAGTATTATTGTTTGCTTTCGGCAATTGCCGGCATTCCGATAAAGCAAAGTATAGCTGTAACCGGTTCCATTAATCAGTTCGGCGAAATTCAGCCTATCGGCGGTGTCAACGAAAAAATCGAAGGATTTTTTGATGTATGCGCACATGCCGGTTTAA
>JAGDBT010000086.1 GCA_017958895.1 Alphaproteobacteria bacterium
TCCGGTTATATGGCACCCACCTTAACAGAAGCGGTTCGGTCAGAATGATTTAGGGTTACGGTCAGACGGTCTTTCTTTTTTAAAAACACGTTTAACGGACATCTGCTTGTAATTTTTTCCTCGTGTACTCTTTTGTACACGCCGTCAAAAAATCACTGCGCATCTGTCACATTAAAAGTGTTAAATCAGGATTACATTTTTTTCCAAGTTGTGCCGGTCGGGGAATCTTCCAACACAATGCCCTTGGCTTTTAATTCGTCGCGAATGGCATCTGCCCGAGCCCAATCTTTGTTCTTTTTGGCATCGGCACGTTCGGAAATCAATTTTTCAATTTCGGCCGCCTCATCATCGGAACCTTCACCTTTGAACCAATTTTCCGGATCGTTATATAACAATCCCAACATATAAGCATCGGCTAAAAATTGTGATTTTAAGCGAGAACGTTCTTCGGCAGATTCCGCTTTGTTCAGCTCATTAACCGTTTCATGCAGATAAGATAAGGCAAGAGGGGTGTTCAAATCATCGGCTAAGGCCTCAATCAATTTTTCACTCGGGGCAACTTTTTCGGCAGGCACATCGGCATTTTTCAACAAAGCGTTATAGAACTTATCCAAAATACCTTTGGCTTGTTGCAAACCCTCAAAAGTGAAATTGAAAGGTTGATGATAATGAGTGGTTAAAAACAGCAGGCGCAAAGCTTCGGCCGGATATTTATCCAAAATCTCGTCAACCGTATAAAAATTGCCGAGCGATTTGGACATTTTAACACCGTCAATCATCAACATTCCGGTATGTACCCAATAGTGAGCAAAACGCGTGCCCGGAAAAGCGCCGCAAGATTGTGCCATTTCATTTTCATGATGCGGAAAAATCAAGTCCGCGCCGCCGCCGTGAATATCAAAATCGTTACCCAAAAGTTTGGAACTCATGGCCGAGCATTCCAAGTGCCAACCCGGACGACCGTAACCCCACGGGCTATCCCAACCCGGCTCATCGGCTTCGGACGGTTTCCAGATAATAAAATCCGCCGGATTCTTTTTATATTCCGCAACTTCCACACGAGCACCGGCCAACATTTCTTTCATCGAACGACCGGAAAGCGAGCCGTAAGTCGGCATGGAATCTACATCAAACAATACCTGATTTTCCGAAATGTAAGCGTGTTTTTGCTCAAGGAGAAGTTCAATCAATTTTATCATCTCATTGATGTATTCGGTGGCACGCGGACGATAGTTCGGGTCCAAAACATTGAGTTTTTTCATATCCTCAATGTACCAGTTATAGGTCTGTTCGGTAATTTCGCGAAGCGGTTTGCCGGTTTCTTTGTGCTTGTTTAAAATTTTATCGTCAACGTCGGTAATGTTGGAAACATAGGTTACATGCTCTTTGCCGTAAACATGGCAAAGCAAGCGATATAAAACATCATAAACCACCGGAGTTTTGGCATTGCCCAAGTGTGCCTTATCATAAACCGTCGGACCACAGACATACATACGCACATTGTTTTCATCAATCGGATAAAAAGCGTCTTTGCGCTGTTTGAGTGTGTTATGTAAGTATATCTGTGTCATAATTTTTTCCTTTATGCTTTTTGGCCTTTAAGGCGTTTATAGGTTTTATCATAACCGATTAACGGCAATAAAGATTTAAGTTCCGGACCGTTTTCCAATGCCGTTAAGGCTTTGCGAATCGGATGAAACAGTTCTTTGCCTTTTTTGCCGCTTTGGGTTTTGACTTCGTTGAGCCAAGTATTGAAAGTATCATCATTCCACGGTTCCGGCGGCAACAATGAAGCGGCTAAATCGGTTAATTGTGTGTCTTCCATCAGCGGTTCAACTTCTTGTTTGCAAATGGAAGTCCAAATTTTTATGTCATCAACAACATCAAAATTCGGGCGTACCTTATTCCAAAAGTCCTCATCAATTTCCACGCGATTTTTTACCAATTCATAAGGCATGGACCGTACGAATTTGGTGTTAAAGTGCTTTAATTCCTCTTCATCAAACTTAGGTTGCGAACGTCCGAGCTTGGAAAAATCCAAAGAATCGGCAAGTTTGGCAAGCGAATAATAAGGTTCAATGGAATCGGAAGTTCCGAGTTTGGCTAAAAATGAGCAAATAGCCAAAGCTTCAATGCCCTCGGCTTTTAATTCTCTGACGCCCAAACTACCCAACCGTTTGGAAAGTTTTCCTTCCGTGCCGGTTAATAAAGGCAGGTGAGCAAAAGTCGGCACTTTGCCGCCGATAGCTTCAAACATTTGGATTTGCGAGGCCGTATTGGTAACATGGTCTTCACCGCGCACAATGTGGGTTATGCCGAAATCTGAATCGTCTATGCAAGACGGAAAATGATATAAATAGCTGCCGTCTTCACGAATAATAATCGGATCGCTTAATTTTTCAGCCTCATATTGACAATGTCCGCGAACGATATCATCCCATTCAATTATTCCCGGCAAAAGCTTAAAACGATAGTGCGGTTTGCGCCCTTCTGCCTGAAATTTTGCAATATCATCAGGTGTATAGCGCAAAGCCTGACGGTCATAAATCGGAGCTTGGCCTTTGGCCATGGCACGTTTACGTTTCAGTTGCAATTCTTCCGGTGTGTCATAACACGGGTAAATGCGTCCCTCGGCAATCAATTTGTCGCGCATTTCATCATAACGGGCAAACCGAGCGGATTGTCGGGCTTCTTCGCTCCATTCAAAACCGAGCCATTGCAAGCTTTCACGCATGGCATCTTCATATTCTTTTTTAGAGCGGGCAAAGTCCGTATCGTCAATGCGGAGCATAAACTTTCCGCCCAATTTTTTGGCGAGCAACCAGTTAAATAAGGCGGTTCTGGTGTTACCGATATGCATAAAACCGGTAGGACTCGGAGCAAATCTGACTTTTATTTCTGACATCTGTTTAATCCATTTTTGAACATTCACTGCGGGCATATTATAAAGTTTGCCGCATAAATTCAATATTAAAATTCATGTTGAGGTGTTTTTCTACGAATTATTTTCGTTTTCAATCACTAAATTTTCAAAATCTTCCAAAAACCACTCGATTTCATCATCGGAATCTTCGTGAATCATTTTATAAAAACGCGTGCGATAAGACTGTAAAAAACTGCTTTCCTGTATTTTTAAATCACGCACTTTGAAAGTATCACCGTCTTTAACAAGGGCAAAAATAACTTTAATGCCGCCTTGCGATTGTTCATCGACATTTTGTTCAATGTTTTTAACAAACACGGTGCAGAAAATATTAATTATCTTGTTTTCGGGCAATATTTTATCAACCGTAAAAGAAACATCGCCTTCCTGTATGTTGAGAGGATAGGTTTTATAAGCCGCGGAAACATATCGGTCAAAAAGGTCTAAATAGGTTTCTTGTTGTTCTTCAGACATTTGGCGCCAATATTTGCCGATAACAAACTTGGCGGCATATTCCAAATCAACATCGTTGTGCAAAATGTTATCAAGACGCTGATATTTGTCCCCCGAGGTAGAAGTGAGAATATCCACAATCTGTTTGCCTTTGCCCTCTGCCCAAAA
>JAGDBT010000087.1 GCA_017958895.1 Alphaproteobacteria bacterium
AACCACCATCTTGATTTATTGCTCGGTGCGCCGTCAACTTTCTTGGCGCGGGTGATATAAACTTCCGGCGCCTTCAATAAATGGGCAAAATCAGCAGCCGCCACCCCTACGGCTCTTTCCGGTTGCGGCAACCCGAAGTCCTTTTTCATCGGTCTCGACATCCACATATCGGCTTTCGGCATCTGCGGCCAACAACCTTCGTTAGCCTCCCCGATTATAACCGTATCATATTGCGTTAATCGTGCTTCTATCGGTCCCAAAATCTTTACACGCGGATGCATTCCGTAACGCGAGCGCACATTATATTCCGAAAGAAACATATTGAAAAAGCCTTCGTAATCTATGGTTTGAATGTTTTCCAGATTATTGCACTTTTCCATAAACGACGTAATAAAATCGCCGGCCGTTTTACCGGCATCCTGTCGCCATATTATTTTATCTCCGCTTTTTAAATCCGTATCCGCCAAACTTTCCGCAACTTTTATGTGCGCACAAAACAGTTGTTTAACATCGGCCACGGAGTTTTCATAAATTTCCGCTAACGGGTGTAACCGCTCTTCAAAATTTTTAAGCAAATCTTTTTGTTCGTCGGATAATTCTTTGCCGCGCCGCCAGGTTAATTCCAAATGCCGAACTTTCTGGTTAAATTCCGCATAAGACTCACCGCAAGCCGTAAACGGATGTTTCAACAAAGCCATCATTGCCGTTTGCGATTTTTCCGCGGCATAATTCAAAATCAAACGCAAATAAATACCTATCGGCGATAAATTTAACGGCTGGCCGGCCGAATCATCCGCACTTACTCCCCACTTCGCAAGTTCGGATATTACCCGCCGCGACAAATTACGATCCATAGTTACCAATGCCGTGATTTTTTCGGGAGTTTCCAAATTTTTACGAATAATCAGCGCTATGGCTTTAGCCTCTTGGCGCACATCATCGCAATTTACCAACTTTATGTTTTCAAACGCCGAATCGGGCAAAGGATTTACATTTAAATTACGCCAAGCTCCGGAACTCTCGGCCGGCAACATAATTTTTGAAACCAGTTCTTCTCTTGCAGAAACGGGCGCTTCTCCCAAATCAGCCACCTCTTCGCGATTGATTTCAAGAAATTCCAAAAGTTCTTTAAGTTCATATTGCGGATGAGTTTCTTCAATATTTTTCCAAGCTTCTTCATCAAGATATTTATCCAGTCCGTAAAGATAGCATTTGCCGTTCTTCAACTCCGTAACGGTTTTAACCAATCGCTTTAAAATCGGAAAAGCGGCTGTGCTGCCGGCCACAATTATATGCCGCTTTGAGTTGTCCTTTTTCCAAATATTCATTTGGGTTTCCAGAAGCTTACACCGCCGTTCTGCCGCATTAACCGCCCCGCGTTCCCGCAAAATTTGCGGCCAATATTGAGTGATTATTTTCAGCAATTCCAAAGTTTGTTGCCAATGGACGGCATATTTTTCCGTAACAATTCCCGCCAAATCGGCAAACGATAATTCCTGGAGATAAACATTATCCATCAGCGAAGAAAGATTTTTCGCCAAAGCATAAGCCTGTACCAAAGATACTCTTTTGCCGCCCCAGTCCGGTTTTTGCAAAATCATTCTGGTAAAAAGCAATACTCTCTCTGAACTGTCGATTGCCGGCAACAAGCCGTCCAACAATTCTTTATTTCCGCTCAAATATATTTCATCTTCTTCAACATCCGCCAACGGCGACATTTCCGGCAAAATCGTAGGTGATAATCCGCGCAACCGTACAAAAGCCTCGGCCAAGCTTTGACAAGCACGTCTGTTCGGCAACAAAATCAAAACTTTAGACAGTTCTTCCTGCTTGTTTTCATATTTTTGCAAAAGATGTGCCGCCAAAACATCAACAAAAGAAAATCCCGCTCTGATGTTATAAATTTTGCCGTCCATCTTATTTTTCCTACATGGTTTCCAGATAAGCTTTCAAAAGATTCATGGCTCTGCCGCGATGCGATATTTTATTTTTGGCTTCTTTTCCCATTTGCGCAAAACTGCAATCATACCCGTCCGGAATAAATAACGGGTCATAACCGAATCCGTCGGGACCGCACATTTTTTCCGGTGCTATCTGCCCATCGACTCTTCCTTCAAACAGATTATATTCCCCGTTCGGATATGCCAAAGAAATCACACAAGAAAAATGTGCTTTACGGCTTTGATTTCCGCTTGCCGCCATTTCCGCCAACAGTTTATCCATACCGCGATTAAAATCTCTATCCGGCGCATAACGTGCCGAATAAACGCCCGGAGCACCGTTTAAGGCATCCACACATAAACCGGAATCGTCGGCAATACAGGCAATCCCTGTAAGTTCCGCAATGGTTTTTGATTTTAACAACGAATTTTCGGCAAAAGTCGAACCGGTTTCTTCAACATCGGGAAGTTCCATATCCAAAGCCGATTTAACCGCAATTCTCAAAGGTTTCAGCATTTCCGTAATTTCGGCTATTTTGCCTTTATTATGGCTGGCAAAGATAATCTCGTTTATTTTCATTTTTCCCCCAGAACTCTTTTTTGTTCTTTAATGATTTGCCGTATTCCGGATTTTGCCAAACGGAACAATTCATTAAACTCCGCCTCGCTGAATGTTGCTCCTTCGGCGGTAGCGCCTATTTCCACAATTCTGCCGCTTTCGGTTAAAACAAAATTTGTATCGGCATCAGCATGCGAATCTTCTTCGTAATCCAAATCCAAAACTGCTTCGCCTCCGCAAATTCCGCAAGAAATTGCACCGACATATTCCCTTATCGGATTACGCGGCAACTTGCCCTCCGACACCAACTTTTGCAAAGCCAGATATAAGGCTACAAACCCTCCGGAAATTGAGGCTGTTCGGGTGCCGCCGTCAGCCTGCAAAACATCACAATCTATCTGAATGCAAATTTCCGGCATCGCCGATAAATCCGTAACCGCCCGCAACGACCTGCCGATTAAGCGCTGAATTTCATGCGTTCTGCCGCCTACTCCCTTCGTCTCGCGCGCAACTCTGGTTTGGGTGGCACGCGGCAAAAGAGAATATTCGGCGGTTATCCAACCTCTTTCCTGTCCTTTCAGCCAAGCCGGTACGGCATCCGCAACACTGGCCGTGCATAAAACTTTGGTATTGCCGCATTTTATTAAACACGAACCCTCGGCATATAAATTAACTCCCGTCGTTATTTCCAACGGGCGCATTTGTTCGGCTGTTCGGCTGTTTTTACGCATTTTCTTCTTTCCTTTCGGCTGACTGTTTTTGTCCTTTATAATATCTGTTGATGGCAGCAATCACATGGCGCACGGTGTTTTCCACCCGTTCATCTTTGGTTTCCACCACAATATCAGCCTCGGAATAATACGGATATTCTTCGGCAATATATTCTTGCAATTTGGCCTTTACCGTGTCGTTATCCCCCAGCAAAAACGGTCTTCTCGTGCGGCCGGCAGTACGGTGATAAAGCGTATCAATATCTGCTTTCAGCCATACGGTCAGCGCATTATTTTTTGCCAGTTCCCGGGTTTTTTCGGCCACAAACGAACCACCGCCCGAAGCCAAAACACAAGGCGCTCCCTGCAAAAGACGTTTCATAACCCTTTCTTCGCCGGCACGATATTCTTTTTCACCGAAGCACTTTAAAACATCGACCAAGGACAAACCGGCCGCTTTTTCTATTTCCTGATCTCCGTCAACAAACGGCAAAGACAGACGACGAGCCAATCTTTTCCCCACGCTGGTCTTACCGCTTCCCATCAGGCCGACCAATAAAATTATTTTGTTAATTCTAGGCATTTTTCGTTCTTTATTATCTTTTCTTAACTATTGACCTTACAATATAACCTTGTTAAGATATAATCAACATTTTTTAACAGTTTATGAGGAAAAAACCATGCGCAGTTCTTTTGCCAAACAAAACAACACCAAAATCATTTTATGGGCGATTATTTTAGCCGTTATTTGTGCCGCCGGATTTATTGTGGTGCAAGAAATTGAAGTTCCGACCGAACATATTTCGCAACCGATCAGCGTCAATTCAGAAAAATAATATGCTCTCGCGGGAAATTGAAAATTTTTTACAAATGATTGCGGCCGAAAAAGGGGTTGCACAAAATTCACTTATCGCTTATGAAAACGATTTGCGACAATTTTTGCTGTTCGGCAATCTTTATGAGCCGCAGGATATTACTGAAGAAAAAATCAAACTCTTCCTGCAAGATTTAAGCAACAGAGGATTTTCACCCAAAACCTCCGCACGCAAACTCTCGGCCATTAAAGAATTTTGCAAATTTTTGTTCTCGGAAAAAAAAATAAATACCAATCCGGCTCAAAACATTTTAACCCCGAAACAACAAAAACCGTTGCCGAAATTTTTAACCGTGGAGGAAATTGCGGCAATCATAGAAACCGCCAAAGAAAGTCGAGATTATCGCTGGCATCGAATTGCCGTAATGATTGAACTTATGTATGCTTCCGGAATGCGTGTTTCGGAATTGGTGGCTTTGCCTCTTAATGCCGTTAATTCCAAAAAAGGATTGGTGACCATTTTCGGAAAAGGCTCAAAAGAACGACTGGTTCCGCTGGCTGAAAAAGCCGTTGAAACCTTGGAACAATATAAAGAACTCCGTCAACACTTTATTGCACCGCGTGGCGAATCTCCGTGGCTTTTTCCTTCTTTGCAAGCAGCCGACGGGCACTTAACTCGTGATGCTTTTTATAAAGATTTGAAAACCCTGGCGGCCAAATGCGGAATTTTTCCTTCACGGATTTCACCGCATGTTTTGCGCCATTCTTTTGCCACACATCTTATAAATAACGATGCCGATTTACGTTCCGTGCAAAAAATGCTGGGGCATGAAAATATTTCCACAACCGAAATTTATACCCATATAATTTCGCAAAAACTTCTGGAAACCGTAAGAAACCTGCACCCTTTGGCAAAATATAAAGAAGAGGAAGAAAATGGCAAAAAAAATTGAAATAAATTCCGAACATCGTTTGAGCGATTTGACTGCCATAGCCAAAACGGCCTCGCCGGTTGCCCGACAACTCCTCGGCAAAAGAGGATTTTTGTTGGTTGATTTATTGTCGGCCTGGCAAGAAATTGTCGGTGCGGAAATCGCTTCATACACTTTGCCGCAAAAAATTACCTTTCCCAAAGATGAACAGACAAACGGTTGTTTGTTGCTTACCGTTTCGGCAGGAGCTTTTGCCATGGAAATAAAACAAAAAGAAAACCGAATTATTGATAAAATCAATGTTTTTTTCGGTTATCCCGCCATATCTTCCCTGAAAATCTCACAAACCGACAATGTCGATAATTTTTTAATTGCTAAAAAACAACCTGATAAACTCAAAAAAAAGGTTGTATCCGCCGAGGAAGAATCATATATTACGGAAGTAACTGGAGAAATTAAAGACAACAATTTACGCAACACCTTAGAAAATATCGGCAGAGCCGTATTTTCCAAGAAGCATAAACAGGAGTAAAGTTTTGGAAAAGTTTATAAGAAAAATCAGCAGTATCTTATCTTTTATAGTGATTTTTTTCGCTTCGGCAATTTTTTATTTTAACTTTAAGGGCTTTGACTATGTTGACGGCCAAATAGTTCTTAAACCGCAAGAAGCTCAGGCGGTTGAAAAGAAAACTTTTGCCGAATTGCCGGCCAATTTGGTAATTAACGCTTCGCAAAAATATGCCGAGGGCTCGAAAGATGCACCGTTGACCATGTATGAATATTCGTCTTTTGATTGCCCGCACTGTGCCGATTTCCATTTGGATATTATGCCTGACATAGAAAAAGAATATGTTGAAAAAGGTTTGTTACGCGTGATTTTTGTTAATTTTCCTTTGAGCAAAAATGCCATGAATGTTGCTCTGCTCTCAAGATGTATTCCTTATGACCAATACAAACAGTTTGTTAATACCATGTTTTTGGAACAGCGTTCATGGTGGAACGATAAAAACAATAAAACCATATTCAAGTTGGCTGCCAAATTCGGCTTGACCAATGAAGAAGCGGAGATTTGCATAAAAAATAATACGGAAGCACAAAATATTATTGCTGACAGACAGGAAGCCATGACCCGTTTAAACATGCAAGGAACTCCGGCCTTTTTGTTCAGCGGCACGGATGGTAATGAAATAATTTACGGCGTGCCGACCAAAACCAGACTTACCGAATATCTTAATGACCGACTGGCCAGACTATCCCATTAGAAAGCCGATAAAATGACTGAGCTGCCAAACGACATAAAAGATATTGACCGGCGTTTGCAACAGGCAAAAAAAAGCAAAAAACAAACCCGCCGTACCCAAAATTCTTTTGTCGTTTTCACTGAGGCCGCCTTTCGGGTTACTTTGGATTTTGCCGCGCCGATTATCGTGGCTTTTGCCATCGGCTATGTTGCGGACAAACTCTTAAACACCCGACCGATTATAATGATTGTTTGCATTGTTTTCGGTGTGTTGGCCGGCATGCTTAATTTATATAAATCGGCCCGCCGGTTGGAAAATAAAATTTCCGAGGAGAAGTAGATGAGCAATCCGTTGGAACAATTTGCCATAAAGAAAATCGTCCCGCTGAATATCAACGGAATGGATATTTCTTTTACAAATTCTTCTTTATGTATGCTTATCACGGTTTTTGTGGTTTTCTCTACTTTGTTTTGGTGTTTAAGAAAAAGAAATATAATTCCCTCTCCCGCCCAAAGTTTTGCCGAAATGACCTATGACTTTGTTACAAACATCATCGGCGACACTCTGGGACACGACGGCTATAAATATGTGGCACTTATTTTCAGCATTTTCACCTTTATTGCCCGCGGCAATCTTTTGGGACTGTTCCCGTACAGTTTTACCTTTACCTCTCATTTGGCCGCCGTCGGCACTTTATCGCTGTTTTGCTTGATTTTGAACATTATTTTCGGCCTCAAACATCGCGGTTGGGATTATTTTCATACCTTTTTCCCGAAAGGTGTGCCGTGGATTATGGCTCCGCTGATTGTACCGGTCGAAATTTTTTCACTGATCGGAAAGTCTTTCAGTTTAACTATTCGTCTGGTTGTTAATATGTCAATCGGCCATATAATTTTAAAAATTATCGGCACTTTTATAATTGCCATGAAATTATTCGGCTTTATCCCTTTATTTGCCGATATGGGAATAATTATGTTCGAACTGTTTGTCGCCTTACTGCAAGCTTATATATACACCACCTTGAGTTGTGTATATTTAAGCCAATCCATCAGTGAGGAAGAGTAACTAACCTTAAGAAAGGATAAAAAAATGGAAAACGAAATTTTACAAGATAAATCCATAGCTTTCATTGCCGCCTGCGTATGTTCCGTGGCTATGACGGTTGTGGCCTGGGGCTTAACAAAATTATGGACCACTTTGATTGAAACGGTAGGCCGCAATCCGCAAGCACGCAAAGATGTATCTTTGTTCGGTTTTGTCGGCATGGGCTCAATTGAAGCTATTGCTTTGTATATTTTGGTAATTGCGGTTTTAATCATCCTGTAATTTGAAGGTTTTTAATGCCTCAGTTAGACATTTCCACTTATCTTTCGCAGGCTTTTTGGCTTTTACTCAGTTTTATTCTGTTATGGATATTACTGTCGGTTTTTATTACGCCGAAAATAGCCGATATAATTGAGCAAAGAAAGCGCAAAATTGATGATTACCTGCAAAAAGCGGAAATTATGAATAACAAGGCAAAAGAAACCAACGACCGCTATAACACGACCCTGAATGCCGCCAAAAATGCGGCGGAAAACAATTTTAACGAGGGCAAAGAGCATCTTGATAATTATTTGCATAACTTTGAAAATAAATTTATCAAAGAATTGAGCTCTCAACTCGCCGACAATGAATTTCAACTGGCCAAACAAAAGAAGGAAATCTTGCAACAGGCGGAAGATCTTGCTACCGATTTGGCTTTTGATATTGTGCAAAAACTGGGGTTTACGCATATCTCCCGACAAGATATAATCAATGTTTCGCAGCAACGAGGGGAAAAATGACCGAAGCAACCGACATTTTATCCGAGACCGGCGAAAAATTGATTGATGCCACGCAAAATGTGATTATGGACGCGGCCGAAAACGTTTCGCAGGTTATAGAAACTGCCGCCGAAAAATCAATCATTCACGAACCCAGCCCCGTTCCTTTTTATACCGAAATAGAATTCTGGGTAGGCCTATCTTTTGTTTTGACTATCCTTTTATTATATAAATTTGCCGGAAAATTGTTCAAAAATCTGTTGCTCGGACACTCGCAAAAAGTGGTTTCGGAAATAGAAGAGGCCGTAAAATTACGGGACGATGCTCAAAAACTCTTGGCAAAATATGAACGTCAGGCTCTTAATTTAAACAGCGAAGCCGAACAAATATTTAACGAATCGCAGAAAAATCTGCAGAATCTTAAAAATCGCAAAACTGCCGATTTAAAAAAGAAGCTTCGTCATAAGCAACAAGAAACCGCCTTGCGCATTTCTGCGGCAACGGAAAAAAATCAATCCGAAATAAATGCCGTAATCAGTCTGCGGGCCACTGAACTGGCTCATAAGGCCATAGAAAAATATATAAACAACACCGAGAAAAGTTTATTGATTGATGAAGCAATTGCCGATTTGGATAAAATAATAACCTCCGAGAACTGATCCTCGGAGGTTATTAAATAATATCGGCTCGATTAAATTTCTCCGGCCGCGTATTTTTTAGCCATATCGCAAAGTCTTATGGCTTTAATTTTGTCGGCATTGCCGGCCGCCCCGAAAGCGATATAACGATCCTCGCAAACCTTCTGCATTTCTTCGATTGCCGGTTTAAGATATTTACGCGGATCAAATTCCGAAGGATGCTCTGCATATATGCGACGAATTGCTCCGGTCATAGCCATACGCGAATCCGTATCAACATTGACTTTTCTGACCCCGGATTTAATACCGCGAACAATTTCTTCTACCGGAACACCGTAAGTTTGCGGAATTTGCCCGCCGTAAGCATTAATCAAATCTTGTAATTCTTGCGGAACTGAAGAAGAACCGTGCATTACCAAGTGAGTATTCGGCAATTTGGCATGAATTTTTTCAATTACATCAATAGCCAGAATTTCGCCGTCCGGTTTGCGCGTAAACTTATAAGCGCCGTGCGATGTACCAACCGCCACCGCCAAAGCATCAAGCCCTGTCAGGCTTACAAATTCAGCCGCCTCATCCGGATCGGTAACCAAACGTTTTTTATCCAGTTTACCTTCCGCACCTATACCGTCTTCCTTATCGGCTTTACCGGTTTCAAGAGAACCGATAACTCCCAACTCGCCTTCAACGGATGCTCCCACGGCATGAGCGCGAGACACAACTTCCTTGGTTACTTTTACATTATATTCAAAAGAAGAAGGGGTTTTACCGTCAGTTTCCAAAGAACCGTCCATCATTACCGAAGAATATCCGTTTACAATGGCCGATTGGCAAATATCAACCGAAGTTCCGTGATCCTGATGCAAGCAAATAGGCAATTCCGGAAACATTTCAATTCCCGCGGCAATCATATGACGAATCATCGGGTCGCCGGCATATTTGCGGGCACCGGTTGAAGTTTGAATAATCACCGGAGCATTAACTTTTTTGGCCGCCTGTAAAACGGCAATAATTTGTTCCATATCATTAATATTAAACGCCGGAACACCATAGTTGTGTTCTGCCGCATGGTCAAGAATTTGACGCATAGAAACTAAAGGCATTTTTTTCTCCTAAATTAAATTTTAACTGGCTCAAATATAAAAGTTTTATGTATTTTTGCAAGTCTTTTATTTATTAAGACTCTGCATTTGATAAAAATCGTAATAAATTCCCTTTTTGGCCAATAAATCTTTGTGAGAACCTTCTTCGACAATTCTGCCGTTATCCATAACCACCAAACGGTCCATTTCTTTGAGAGTTGATAAACGATGTGCAATAGCAATTACCGTTTTGCCCTTCATTAACCTCTTCAGTGATTTTTGAATATACTGTTCACTTTTACTGTCAAGTGCCGAGGTGGCCTCATCCAAAATCAAAATCGGAGCGTTTTTCAAAATGGCACGAGCAATTGCCACACGTTGCCTTTCGCCTCCGGAAAGCATAACCCCGCGCTCTCCGACTCTGCTGTCATAACCGTTCGGAAGCTCTTTGATAAATTCATCGGCATAGGCCTGTTTTGCCGCCGCAATAACCTCCTCATCAGAGGCATTCACATTACCGTAACGAATATTTTCCAAAATTGTACGATTAAATAAAGTCGTATCTTGCGGAATAACGGCAATTTGCGCACGCAGACTCTCCTGACGAACTTTGCGAATATCTTCTCCGCCCACCGTAATCCGCCCAGAATCCACATCAAAATAGCGAATTAAAAGTTTTATAAGCGTAGATTTTCCGCTGCCGGAATGACCGACCAATCCGACCTTTTCGCCCGACTTTATCTTGAGATTAAAATTATTAAATAAGCGGCTTTTATCTTTATAGTGATAGTCAATATTTTCAAAATTTATCGTGCGATCACGCAATTTTAAGTTATAGGCATCCGGCGCATCTTCAACCAAGCACGGTTTGAAAAGCAAATCCAACCCGTCTTTTACCTGCCCGTAAGCCTGCGAAAATTCGCCGGCAAAAAAGCCTATGTTGTTAACTTCCATCATCAATCCCTGCATCAGGGTTATACACATAACCACATCGGCAAGCTGCAATTTTCCCAAATACCAATAATAAAAAATACTTATACAGCAAAGCAAATACGACAGATAGAAAATCCATTTTCCCTGCAAATCAAACCAGGCATCTTTAGTGCGCTCTTTTTGTTCGGCTCTTACCGCCGTTCGTAAAGTGTGGTAAAAATGTCCCTTTTCATAAAAATAATTGGCAAAACTTTTTACCAAATCGGAATTGGTAACCGTATCGATAAAAACTCCGTCGGTTTCCGCACTGAAACGCGCTCTTTTTTCCGAAAAAGACCCTATTCTGCGCCGCACCAAAACAATCGAGATCATAAAGATCATACTTAAAGCAAAGATAATAAAGCCGAGTTGCACATTTGCGTAAAAAACCAAAAACAAGGTTACGGCAATACCGGTAACCGGACGAATTAAGCCGAAAACCACTTCTCCGTATATTTCTTTGATGCCGGAAACCACATTTTTGGTTTTTGAAGCAATTTTGCCGGCCATTTCTTCATTAAAAAATCCGATGGAATGGTGATGTACGGCAATAAATATATCTTTATATACCAGACTGCAAAAGTACGGCATAAATTTGCCACCGTAATAGCGCCACAAAAAATTGGCCACGCTCTCAAAAATCAAAAAGAAAGTCAATAGTCCCACAAAAAAGAAAATATGTTTAATCAGTGTGTGGTCCTTGGCATAATCCGGAAGTATTCCGATAACTTGAGCCAAAGCATAAGTTTCTCCGCGGTCTGCTATACTGCGTGCAATCAGCGCCACCAAAATAATGGTGGCCATCATTTTTGTCTTTTTCAAATATTTTAAAATAAAGGCAAAAACGCTCATACTTTCTTCTCTTTATTACGTTTTTTAAGTTTTGACAGTTTATCGCTTACTTCGCCCGTATCTTTGCCGGTTTGCACCAGACGGGAATACATTTTTTCAATTTCTCTTTCCAAATAGGCGGCCTCAATTTCTCCCTGTAATGATTGTATTTCATCATTAACACCTTTTTCTTTAACTGCCATAATTTGGTCGTAACAGCTTTCAACATCTATGCCGTTGACAGTTTTCTGTTTAATAAAATACGGCAGTTCATAAATCAGTTTACGAGCCTGATAATAAGCTTCAGTTCCGTCCCAATCTTTATGGTAACGTTTTTTGAGCAGATGGAAAGCTATTTCCAATTCTTCGGCATTATCAACCACAATAAACGGCACGGGATAGGCAAACCCTTCATGAGCAATAAATTTTAAGTATTCCAGCAAATGGTGGAAAAAGCCGTTAATGTTATAAATAATAAAAGGCTTAATCGGCAACATGCCGTCTTGCATGGCCACGCAATCATAAGCCAATTCATCAAGGGTTCCCACTCCGCCCGGGGCAAAAACCACATAATCGGCTTTCAACAATTTGCGTTTACGTTCTTCCAATGTTCGCGTAACCACTACTTCCATTTTAGAAATCAAATCTTCGTCACTTGAATACAAATCAAAATATTTTTTGGTGGTTATGCCCTGAATAGGCACCTCTTTTAATTCATGTTCTCTTTCGTTCCAACCGTCCAAAACACCTCTGGCCACCGCGCCCATAATTCCACTGTTTGAAAGGCCGAAATCCAGTTTAAAATTCATTTTGATGATTTTTTTGCCTAAATTATAGGCTTCTTCGGCATAAACGGCATCATTTCCCGAACGCGAACCGCCGGCAACAAAAACTCGAATTCCTTCACCGCTGTTATCTTTTTTAAACCTCTCCAGAACTTCATTTTCCGGTGTTTCTTTCGATACCTCTTCGATTACTTCTTCTTTGCCGTCTTCTTCTTCGATTTCCCACGAACGCAAGTGTTTATGTGTCATCTCATAACTCCTCAATATCGCCTTGAGCTTGATTTTTATAAAATTCTGCCGCGAACTCCTCAAGTTTATCATTTTTTATTGCTTCGCGCAAGCCCTGCATTAAACGTTC
Source organism: Alphaproteobacteria bacterium (assembly GCA_017958895.1). Classification (GTDB taxonomy): domain Bacteria; phylum Pseudomonadota; class Alphaproteobacteria; order RF32; family CAG-239; genus RUG410. The sequence goes on from JAGDBT010000087.1 coordinate 12,668, forward strand.
ATAATAACGTACATTATGCCAGGTAAGGAGCATTATCCCCAAAACTTCGTTGCATTTTTGCAAATGATGAATATAAGCGCGCGAATAATGCGAGCAGAGCGGACAATCACAACCTTCTTCCAAAGGACGATAATCTTCACGATGACGAGCGTTGCGAACATTTATTGCCCCATATTTCGTAAAGGCCTGAGCCGTGCGACCGGAACGTGTCGGCATAACGCAATCAAACATATCAACGCCGCGTAAAACCGCTCCAACAATATCATCCGAACGGCCAACTCCCATAAGGTAACGAGGTTTATCTACCGGCAACATACCCGGTGCATAATCCAAAACCTCAAACATTTTTTCCTGGCCTTCGCCTATAGCCAAACCACCTATGGCATAGCCGTCAAACCCTATTTCTTGCAAAGCCTTTGCTGATTCTTCACGCAAATCCTTAAAAATATTGCCCTGCTGAATTCCGAAAATTCCGTAACCTTCTCGGTCAATAAAAGCTTCTTTACTGCGTCTGGCCCACCGCATTGACAAACGCATGGATTTTGCACAAGTTTCGTAAGTTGACGGGAAAGGCGTACACTCATCAAAACACATTGTAATATCGGCATCCAATTTATGCTGTATTTTTATTGATTCTTCCGGGCTTAAAAAGAATTTCTGGCCATCGACATGCGACCGAAAAGTAACTCCGTCTTCTTTAAGTTTACGCAAACCGCTCAAGCTCATAACCTGAAAACCGCCCGAATCGGTCAATATCGGTTTATCCCAGTTCATAAACTTATGCAACCCGCCCATTTTTTCGACCAAATCCGCACCCGGACGCAACATCAGATGGTAAGTATTACCCAACAAAATTTCGGCTCCGGTTGCCGCCACGCTTTCCGGCATCATCGCCTTTACGGTTCCGCAAGTCCCGACCGGCATAAACGCCGGTGTATGAACAACGCCGTGCTTTGTAATCAGTCGTCCTAAACGGCTTTTACCCGATGTTTTCTCTATTTCGAATTTTAAGCTCATTATCAGTTTCCTTTATAAACTTGACTGCCGAACGGTACCGGATTGCCCATCCCTTTCGCAATATCTTCCCTGCGCACATAAACTCGTTCACCGTTATCAACTATAACCTGATACCACTTTTTATCATAAGTGTATCCGGTAATTCTGACCGTGTGTCCTTCATCAATTTCGCCCATAACATCATACTTGGTACTCGGGCCGTAATATACATTACAATCTTTATTGAAATGCACCAAATATTCGGAACTGCGCGGATCACTGTCCACTTTCAATATTTTGTTTTCAACCATATCCGACGGCATGATAGCCCCGCCGACCATTCGTTCTTCAAAATATTTATCATTTGCGCCGATCTGGCTGGCATAAAAAGAAGTTTTGGCCGCCAACATAACAACGCACAATATTATAACAAGTCCCAAAACCAACGGTGCCAAAAATTGCCGGCGTCTTATTTCCGCACCGTTCCAACGCGGAATTTTTACGGATTTACGCGGCATAAAATTAAGTCCCGCCACAAATTTTTCCAACAGTTTTTTGGCTTCCGTCTCATTTTTAAGCAACATTTCTGCCTGCTTGGCATAAACCCAGGCCATTTCGGCATTATTTTCCTGAGCATAGGCTAACGCATTATGAATTAACAACTTCAGATTATCTTCATCGTTGCCGTCTGCCTCGCGCAAATTAAAGCGTATTGCTTGCATGGTGTTGGAAAATCCTCTTTTTCCCCACCAACCTTTAAACCAGTTATTCATGGAAGTCGAAAGGGCCAAACCGTTAGCCTCCGATACATTGCAAATATCTTTGCTTTCTCTGACCACTCCCTTATTGACTCTTCGTTGTTTAAGTACCCGCAAAGCTTTATCTTCCTTACCTGCCTGATTTTTATAAACCTTTAAAGAGCCTATTTTCGGAAAATCTCCTTCATCATAAACCAGCGAAAGCAAATCATAATACAAGCGAGATTTTTCATCTTTCATCACATCGTAAGCAATTGAAATTCTGCGAAAAATTTCCAAAGACCGCTCATCTTGATTATGGTCGGGATGCCAATACTTAGCTTTTTCGTAATAACGTTCTTTAATAACGGAAATATCATCTTGAGGATAAACCTCTAAAATTGCATAATAACCGAGTGCATCAGATTTTATTTTCATTATCAATCTCCTTGTTTAACAATTTTCGGGCGATTTGCATTACATCCGAGGCGGCTTTGCTGTCGGCATAACGATTTAGCAATAACGAATGACTGCGAATGGCATCTCTTACCAGCATATCTTTGCGGACAACGCCCAACAAATCAGGTATATATTTAAGATGCTGTTCACAAGCCCTACGTAAAGTATTATAGGTTTGCAAGCCTTCCTCATACGAATTTGCATAATTAACCACGATGCTCAACTTTTCACAACTGATTAACGACATATCGTTTTGCAAAAAATTATAGGTTGCCACCAAATTTGAAGGATCGTTGGTGCAAACAAGCAACAAATTTTTCAGCGGCGGTAAAAAATGATTGATTATTTTTTCCGTTGCCGGCAAATCAATTACCACTTCATCATATTTTTTAGCGGTGATGGTCAGATATTCGCGAAAAATCTGCAATCTGCCTTCCGGCATTTCTTCCATTATATTGCTGCCGGCTATTCCGGCCATAATGTCAAAATTCTTTTTGGTTACGGGCATTACGGCATTATTAAAACATATTTTATCGACCGCCGCCGCATTAAGCGAATTTTCCGCAGACAACCCTAATTGCACTTCCGTATTCAGCAAACCGTTATCGGCATCAAAAAGCAAAACATTACGGCGCAAAATGCTTAAGGCATGCGCCAGAGTTATTGCCAACCAGGTTTTCCCCATACTTCCCACACCGGAAGTGATGGCCGAAATATTTTCCGCCGGCTGTAAAAATAAGTTTTTACCTGTATTTACCATCTTGTACTTTTTATTTTTCTCCTGTAATATGTTACAAGATAATAGCTTTTATGCAATCAGTTAAAGTCTTTTTAACACAATTTATTTACACTCTATACCATCTGAATGAATAAAAAGAGATTTTCGGGCTTAAAAGGGGACAAAATGAAAAGACTGTTGTTGATTTGTTTCATGATATTGTTTGTTGCCACGGGAGTAATGGCTTCTAATTTGGTAAAAAAAGAAAGCTATTTATCTACCACGCTCAATGTTGTCGGACTTCCGGATTTTCCTCCTTTTTCCGAATATATAAAGAACGATCGTGATGCTTATATATTGAAAAGTGCCTTTTTGCAGCCTTTAATTCATGCGGCACAACGTAATGATATAAAAATGAAAACGGCTGATTTAAAAGATACTCCTGACTTAAAAATGTTGCTGTTAGGAATGAAATCAGGTGATTATCATGTGTTTATCGGCACTTATTCCGACACTAAAATGTTTGCCGGTCTGGAAATTTTGTATCCGGCCGTAATATCCAACCCCGTTCATTTGATTACTTTGCCGGAAACTCAGGAACAAATCAAAACTTATGCCGACTTAAAAAACTTGCGCGGTATTGCCTCCAAAAGCGAATATTTCAGTGATTTTGTTTTGCGCAAATTCAAAGAATTAAACATCACTTATGTTGATAATTCTCTGGAAGCTTATGAAAAATTGATTATCGGAGAAGCAGATTACATGATGGGCGGTCTGTATTATAACAAAATAGCCGCCAGTCAATACGGAGTTAGCGATTTTATAGCCTATTCCAAAAAACCTCTTTTCAAAATTCCGCTTTTTCTTTCCTTATCGAAAGAAACCCCTGTTTTATCGGAATATGTACGAATCTTAAAACAAGAACTTTCCAAACCGGAATTTGCCACGGAAGTTAAAAATGAAATTATTCGTTTGGTAGGCGAGGAAATTGAAAAAAATGATGGTACGGTTCCGCCTTCTTTTGCCACAATCATGAGGGAAAAGGCTCAGAGTCAACAAGATTCCGCCGTTGAAGAATCTCCGTTTGAAGAGGATAAACCGCAACAAAATAACGCCATCCGACACGGACGAATCGTAGAACATGAACAACATCAAACAACTTTTGATGAAGCTCTTGACGGTATTTAGGAGAGAAAAATATGGTTTTATTGGTACATAGCAATATATCTCCGCACTGCCGTAAAATTCGGATTTTAATGGCAGAAAAGAAAATGCTTTTCGTGTTAAAAGAAGAGAATCCTTGGGCACTTTCCAAAGATGTTTTGAAAATAAATCCGGCCGGAGAACTGCCGGTGTTTATATTTGACGGCAACATTATTGCCGGCAATTATGCCATAACCGAGTTTTTGGAAGAAACTTACACGCAAAACAGACTGATTTACGGAAACAACAAAGCCCGCGCCGAAACCAGACGTCTTATAGACTGGTTTGATAATAAATTTTATCGGGAAGTTTATCAATATATCGCCGGAGAAAAAATTTATAAACGTTTTGTGTTGCGACAACCACCGGAATCAAAACGCATCAAAGCGGGGATAAATAATTTGCGCTATCATTTGGAATATATTGATTGGATTGTAGAAAGAAATAATTATTTGGTCGGAAACGATTTTTCTCTGGCAGATATCAGCGCCGCCGCACAATTGTCCGTGATTGATTATCTGGGAGATATACCTTGGGATGATTATAAAAACACCAAACTCTGGTATTCAAAAATAAAATCCCGTCCGAGCTTTAAAGAAATACTGAATGACCGCATAAAAGGCATTTATCCTTCTAACCACTACGCAGATTTGGATTTTTAACATGAAAAAGTTATTGATTTTATTTTCTCTTGTTCTTGCTTCCTGTTCCTCCGGAGGAAAAGGGCAGATTATTTATAACTGGGAACGTGAAAATACCGGAGTAGCCAAATTTTCCCGCGACCATTCGGAATGTTTGCGAAAAGCCGAAGGTTGGTTTCATTGGCCGAATATTTCAAACTGGTTTTATTCTGAAGAATATCGTTACAATATTCATGTAAACTGGCATAAAGAAAAGGGAATTTGGGCCAGTTATGTTCCGCATCGCGGAGCTGATCCGATTTTGATAAATTCCATCCGAGATTCTGCCGATTCAAATCCGCGAGATTATCGTTTGTGTATGGAAGAAAAGGGATATTGGCATCGCACTTATGACATCCCTTCCGTTACAAACATTTATGTTTATAATCCGCAGAAGCCTTCCGATCGCATTCCGTTTGAAGAGCTTAATTATCAATAGGTGCGCCGGTCGCCTTGTAATATGCCGCCAATGCCGTATTTATCGCCGCTTTTGACGATATATAAGACTTTTGAGCACTCAATAAATTTTGTTGGGCTTTTAAAACTTCGGAAAATTCCGTAAGCCCGTTTTGATATTTGCGATTTACCGAATCGGAAGCTTTTTTCATATTGTTGACCGCCGCCCCGTAACGATTAAATTGTTGCAGTGCCGATTTATAGCCGGCCATACTGTTTTTGAGTTCGGAAACGGCCTGTAAAACCGCCGTTTTATATGCAACAAGGCTTTCTTCGGTTTTATATTTTTGCAATTTTATCTGATTTTGTAAACGATTCCAATCCAACAACGGCAAAGAGACAACCGGCGCATAATTATAGGTTTTGCTTTTTGCCGACAGTAAAGATGAACCTCCTTGTGAAGCAAATCCGAATAATCCGCTGATACTGACGTCCGGATATAACTCGGCAACCGCCTTTCCGACCAAAGCATTCTGCGAAATTAATAGCTGTTCGGCCGCAGACACATCCGGGCGCAGACGAATTACCGTTGCCGGAAGATTATGAAGTCCTGCGCTTTCATCTTTATAATGACCGGAAAACAAAGGCGATTTATAGCTTTCACTTAAATCCAATTCCGAAGGCAGAACCCCTGCCGCCACCGCTAAAGCATTTTTATATTCTTCAGCCGCCAAGGTGTTGACCGGAATTTGTGCTTCCGTATCATTCAGCAAATAAGCCGCTTCGTTATACGATTGTTCATCGGTCAGCCCGCTGTAATATTTGCTTTCTGCCGTTTTCAACAAATCCCGCTGAAAAGCCGCATTCTGTCGAGCCAAATGCAAATTTTCTATGCTTTCGCACCACTTCACATAAAGAGTGATAATTTCTGCCGCCAACACCGTTTTCACATTGGCCAGATTATATTCTTGTGCCTTCAACTGTGCTTTATATGCTTCATTTTGCCGTCTTCCCGCTCCCCAAATATCGATTTCCCAAGAGGCATCAAAACCGGCATTGTAATAATGTGAATCTTCCGCCATTTTGATATTTCTACTGCTTTTTTCATAATTATATCCGCCCTGAAAATTGATTTGCGGCAAATATTCACTGCGGCTGATGGCCAATTCCGCCCTGGCCGCACGTAATCGGGCAACGGCAGTTTGCACATTCGGACTGTTTTTCAACCCTTTTTCCAATATTGCTTGCAGTTTGTTATCCTTAAATCGCTTATACCATTTATCAGGCAACTTAATATTTGCACCGTTCAACCGCAATTCTTTGGCAAGCTGAGTATTGTCATAAAATTCCGGCTGACGATAATTATCGCCTAATGTACATGCCGACAACGCAATAAATGCGGCGATTAAAAATTCTTTTTTAATCATGGCTTTTCCTTTGCAAAACAGGCTTTTGAAAATGTTCTTTAATCGTTTCAAAAAAAGCAAATAGTGACGGCACGAAAATAATACCTATAAGCGTGGCAAAAATCATACCGAAAAACACCGAAGAGCCAATTGCTATTTGCGAATTTGCTCCCGCTCCTTTTGCCACCACCATCGGAAACACGCCCAAAATAAAGGTTAAGGCCGTCATCAAAACCGCACGATAACGTTCCTCCGCTCCTTTGAGTGCCGCTTCCATTATGGAAAATCCCTGCTCACGATACATTTTGGTAAATTCCACAATCAGAATGGCATTTTTGGAAGCCAAGCCTATTAACATTACCAATCCCAACTGGGCATAAATACTTAACGATTGCCCCATCAAAAATAATCCGATTAAAGCCCCTAAAATCGCAAAAACCGTTGAAAAAATAACCGATAAAGCCACCAACCAACTCTCGTAAAGCGCCACCAAAAACAAATATCCGAAAATAACCGCCAGAGTTATAAGAATTATCGCCAGACCTCTCGTTTCAACCTCTTGCAGACTTAATCCCGTCCAAGCAATCGAATAATCATCGGAAAGATTTTTTTCCAATTCTTCCAATTTGGCCAATGAAGTACCGCTACTTACTCCGGGTGCGGATACAGCGGTTATTTCCGCCGCCGTATATTGATTGAAGCGGTAAATTATCTTCGGTGAAATCACATTTTTTAAGGTAGCGAAACTATCCGCCCTGACAAGTTCTCCGGTTTGCGAACGAACACGTAATCTGCCTATGTCTTCAAAATTGCGACGATAATCGTAATCCGCCTCTACAATTACTTTATTAACCTGTCCGCCCAATGTTATATTGTTTATATATCGCGAACCCAAATTATTTTGCAAAGCGGCAAAAAAATCAGCCACGGAAACTTGATAATATTCCAATTTTCGGCGGTCTATTTCCAAATAAATATGCGGAGTATCGGCACTGAAGGTTGTAAAAGCGTAGGCTATTTCCGAACTGGAATTTATCGCTTGCAGATATTTTTGCAATTCCTTACTTAACTCTGCGGCGGATATATCGCCGTCGGACGTTAAAAATTCCAAAGAAATGCCGTCGCTGTCGCCTATTCCGGGAATTGACGGCGGTGCAAAAAAGTTTATTTGCGCACCTTTATCGGCGGCAAATAAAGCATTTAATTTATCTGTTATGGCGCTTAAAGATTCTTCTTTATTTGTTCTTTGCGCCCACGGTTTAAGCCCCACAACGCCCAAGGCCACATTTTCCCCGCCACCGCCGAGCATGCTGTAACCGGCAACCGAAATAAAGTAATTTACACCGGAAATTTTTAAAATTTTATCATTCATTTTTCCCAATTGCTCGGTGGTCTGGTTTATACCGGCCGTATCGGGAAGTTGTAGGTTTACGAAGATAATCCCCTGATCTTCCTGAGGCAAAAATGATGACGGACTGTATTTGAAAATTCCTAAAATAAGTAAAATTGTCAGCAATATAAAACCCGTGCTCAATTTCAGATTTTTCACCGCAAAATTCACCGCCTTAAGATAATAAGATTTGCTCAAATCAAGGTATTTATCAAAATATTTGAAAAAACCGCGCCCCTGCTCCTCTTGATAGTTTTTCAAAAAAATACCGCACAGTGCCGGGCTCAAGGTTAAGGCATTAATTGAAGAAAAAGATACGGCTGTGGCAATTGTAACCGCAAACTGCTGATAAATTTTTCCGGTAATTCCGGCCATCAATCCTACCGGCACGAAAATGGCCAACAAAACAAAAGTTGTTGCTATCACCGCACTGCCTATCTGTTCCATGGCTTTAACTGCCGCTTTATCCGATTCCAGACCTTCGTTAATCATCAGATATTGCACGCGTTCCACAACAATTATGGCATCATCGACCACCAAACCTATCGCCAATATCATGGCAAACAAAGTCAATATATTTATATTAAATCCCAAAACATAAATTACCGCAAACGTGGCAATTAACGAAACGGGAATTGTAAAAACCGGAATTAAAGTAGTCTTCCATTTTTGCAAAAAAACATAAGTTACCAACACCACCAACAAAAAAGTAATTACCAATGTATCAAAAATACTCTTAAGCGATGCACGAACATAATCGGTCGAATCGTAAGCCACCTTAAATTCCATATCTTTCGGCATTTTACGCGACAGTTCACTCATCTTGCGCCTCAGCTGTTGCATGGTCTGCAATGAATTGGTGTTAGGTGTTTGATTTATACCCATAATCAGCGCCGGCGAATTATTGTAACTTGATTTAAGATTATAAATATCCGCACCGAGTTCAATATAAGCAACATCTTTCAGATAAATCACCCCGCCGTCATTACCGGCAGCAACAACTATATTTTCAAAATCTTGTACGGTTTTTAACAAGCCTTTTGCCGCCAAAGAAAGGACTATCTTGTTGTTTTGCGGGCTGGGTGCCGCGCCTATACTGCCCACGGAGGCTTGTATATTCTGATTTTTTACGGCAGATATTACATCTGTTCCCACCAAACCTAAACTGTTAAGTTTATCGCTGTTAAGCCAAATTCGCATACTGTACTGCGGACCGAAAATTTGCACATCACCGACACCTTTTACTCGGGAAAGAGCATTTTTTATGTTGGTATGCGCATAATTGCTCAAAAACAAATCATCATAACTGTGGTTCGGAGAACGCAGCACCAACATGGCCAACATATTATTATTTTGAGTTTTTACATCGAATCCGTATTTGGTAACATCTTCCGGCAAATCCGCCATGGCCTGCTGCAAGCGATTTTGTACTTTTACCTGAGCAATATCCGCATCCGTTCCGGCTTCAAAAGTAACCGTAAGTTTGTACGAACCGTTATCATCACAAGAAGATGACATATAAAGCATATTATCAATGCCGTTAATTTCGTTTTCCAGCGGTATTGCCACCGTTTCGCTCAAAACCTCGGCATTTGCGCCGGGATAATTTGCCGATACCACCACTTGCGGCGGTGTAATTTCCGGATATTGTGCCACCGGAAGAACCGCAATCGCCATGATCCCCAACAAAATCATAACCGTTGATATTACTATGGCGAATCGCGGACGATTTATAAAAAATGCCGAAAACATTTTATTTCTCCGCACTTATAAATTCTGTTTTAACTTTTTGACCGACTTCGCTTTGCAACGCCCCGTAAGCGATGAATTCATCCTTGGCAAAAATGTTTTTTATCGCATACTCATTATTGATTTCGCCGATAATTTCCACTTGCTTTTCTTCAAGCACCCCGTTTTGCACCGTCAGAACAAAATAGCCGTCGTTTTTCATGATAACCTGTTCTTTGGGTAGCAAAATTACATCTTCATATTCTTTGAGCACCAAAACATTAACATAGGCATTCGGCAGCAATTTTCCCTCGGGATTTGCAAATTCCGCATATACCGCAACCGACGAAGTGTTTTTATCTACTTCATTGGCCGAATATTTGATTTGCCCGATTTCCGGATACAAAGTGCCGTCTGACAGGCGCAAGCGAACTTTAATTTTTTTATCGTCCTTAAATCCTCTCAAATATTCCTTATCCGTAATTGAAAAAACCACTCTTATCGGGTTATATTGCACCAATTTCATTAAATCTTTGCTTTGCGGTGAAATATAATCACCGGGCGATAAAGAAACATCGCCCAAAACTCCGTCAAAAGGCGCCGTCAGATAAGTATATTTGAAATTCAATACGGCATTTTGATAAGCCGCATGAGCCTGTTTAAGTTTTCCTTTGGCATTCATATAAGCCGTTTTTCCGTCATCGATTTCGCTTAACGAAACCGCCTGTTCTCCGGCATTTAATAAACGATGATAGTGAATTTTGCTGTTCGCAAACTCGGCTTTGGCGGCAAAAAGCGCCGCATCGGCGGCCGAAAGTTCCGCCAGATATTGTTCTTGCTGCAAAATTGCCAGAATTTCTCCCTTTTTTACTTCTTGTCCGCCTTTTGCTTCAATTTTTATTACATAACCACTGATATAGGGCACTATTTGCGTGTGATTAACCGCTTGCACGACACCTATGTAATTTGAAGTAATAACAACCTTTTCGCCTTGCGGTTTTTGCACCGAAACGATTATATCTTTTTCCACACTTTCCTTTGGTGTGTTTTTGTGTAAACGCTTAACGATGTAAAATCCGAAAAGCACATTCAGACAAAGCAAGATTATAATCAACCCTATCGCAAATTTTTTGCCCATTTTTCCCTCCGAAAGATTTTTGCTATAACTTAATGGCAGAAAATGCTTTTTCAAGCGGTGCTTATTGCATCAATTCTATGGCTTTGGAAATTTTGCGAATCGAATTAAGTTCAATCTGTCGGACGCGCTCTTTGGAAATATTATAAATCTGGCTCAATTCATCAAGCGTTGTATTCTCATCGCTCATACGTCTTTTATACAATATATCTTTCTCGCGCGGATTTAATACCGTAATGGCTTTGTAAAACAGTTTTCGACGATAATTCATGGTTTCCCGATAAGAAAACTGTTCTTCCTGATTCGGTTTGTTATCATAAATAAAATCAATCCATTCGCTTCCGCTTTCCGAATCGTTATTCATCGAAACATTTAGCGATCCGTCATGGGCTTTCAGCCGCATATTCATATCCGTAACCTCTTGAATGCTGACATCAAGCGTATCGGCAATTTCTTTTAACACCTCGCTTGAAAGTTCCCTGTCATCATTCAACTTCAAATTGTTTTTTATCTTGCGCAAATTAAAAAATAATTTTTTTTGCGCTGCGGTTGTGCCCAATTTAACCAAAGACCACGAATTTAAAATATATTTTTGCACCGCCGCTTTTATCCACCACAAAGCATAAGTCGAAAAGCGGAACCCTTTATCCGGTTCAAATTTGTTGACGGCATAAATCAGACCGATATTACCTTCCGAAATCATCTCGTTAATCGGCAGGCCGTAACCTTTATAAGTTGACACCACCTTTACTACCAAGCGCAAGTGCGAAGTTATCAATTTATAGGCTATTTCTTTGTTATGAGTTTTTTTGTATTCAATCGCCAAATTATATTCTTCTTCTTGAGTAAGCAACGGATAGCGACGAATATTTTGTAAATAACGTGCCAGATTTATCTCCGGCGAAAAGTCAAGTCCGGTAAGAGCAGTTTCCATAATTGTTCTCCTTTGAATGACCGTATCAATCATAAGAACGACCATTCAAACTCTCAAGCCGTACTTTGGTTATAAAAACAAACTATCTGTTATATAAAAATCAGATTCCGGATGATAATTTTTCCAATAACTCGGTCATATCCGCCGGTAATTTTGAATCAAATTGCAAAAATTCTCCGCTCCGCGGATGAACAAACCCCAGCGTTTTGGCATGTAGTGCCTGACGAGGAAAGGTGTTTACATAAGTTTTAAGTTCCGGCGGCAAAGCCAATTCGGATTTTTTATTTTTAACATAAAGTTTATCGCCTATCAGCGCGTGTCCTTGCGTGCTTAAATGCACTCTTATCTGGTGTGTGCGACCGGTTTCCAAATTACATTGTACCAATGAAGCGAATCGGCCGAAAATTTGCAATGTTTTATAATTGGTTGCCGCAAATTTGCCGCCTTTTTCCACTATAGCCATTTTTTTGCGATCAAACGGGCTGCGCCCTATATTTCCTTCAATACGACCGCTTAATTCCGTAAAAACGCCATAGATGACCGCCTCATAAGTCCTTTCCGAAGAATGCTCGGCAAATTGCGCACTCAAAAAGTTATGGGCCGTATCATTTTTTGCCACCACCAGCAAACCGCTGGTTTCTTTATCTATGCGATGCACAATTCCCGGACGCTTTACACCGCCGATGCCGGAAAGCTTATCGCCGCAGTGATACAGCAAGGCATTTACCAAAGTACCGGAATATGCTCCGGCCGCCGGATGTACGGTCATCCCTGCCGGTTTGTTTACAACAATTAAATCATCATCTTCATAAACAATATCCAAAGGAATATTCTCGGCTATAGGTTCTGCCTCTTCGGCCGGCGGAATCGTTATTTGATAGCAATCACCTTCTTTAACCCTAAAAGAATTGTCGGCAATTACTATTTCTTCGCACTCCACATTGCCGCCGGAAATAAGTTTTTGCAATCGGGAACGCGACATATCGGGCAACCTTAAAGACAAAAACTTATCCAAGCGCAGATTTTTTTCTGCCGCCGCAACTTCTGAAACTGTAATCACTTCTTCCGTCATTTTTTTAACATTATTAAGCATATTTTATAAAATATCTTTTATTTTTGCATCATAAGAGTTATTATATCCAAAAGCAAGAAGAGTTTGCAATTCACGCAAGGAGATATCTATGAGTGAAGAAAATAATGAAATTATCAGCGCTGATGACGATTTTGAAAAACTTTTGCAAAGTTTTATAAACTCCAACATAGACGATGCAGATGAGAAACCGGCTAAAAAAACCGAAGAAGTTCCGGAGCCGAAAAAGGATGCGAGCAGCCCTTCTTTGAGCGAAGAAGGAAAACGGCAAAACGAAGAAGCCTCCAGACTCTTTGAACAAGAATTGGCAAACACTTTTGCCGAAGTACGTAATGATATAGAAAGAGAAAAAAACACTCCGACCTTAAAATCCGAGGAATCGGAGTTGGCACAAGCGTTTATTAACTATAAAACCTCTATTGAAAAATTGACAACCACGCATTTGCAACAAAAATTTGAAACCAAATTTTTCATTGATTTGCTTTATCCGAATTATAAACCGAGTGTCGGAAGAATTTTATCTTATGACTTGGCTGCCGGTTGGACTGCTTTGTGCAAAATGTTTCCGAATGATGTCGGAAAATTTCCGGTAACCTCTTCCGACGAAGAATTTTTAAATTTTGCCGAAAAATTACGCGATCAGGATTTGCAATTGGCCGTCATTTCTTATGTGGAAATTTTGATTGATATGGAAGGCTGTGAAATAACCTATCAGATGAAATTGGCCAAATATCAGGAACAGCATATCAAAAAAATAATGTACGAAGAATATTTGGCTCGCAAAGAAAGGCAAAAACGTTTTATTGAAATCTTGCAAACCAAAAACTTTCCGATAGATGTTGAAAAATTGATAAGTAATTATTTTCGGGTGGCCCAGAAAGACGCTGATGGCGCTTATAAGGCTTTAATCACCAATCCGGCTGTTTTTGCGCCTATTGATTTCAGCAAAATTAAACCTCGCTTTTTCGGATTGGTAAAAGTTTCGCCAAAAGACGGCATTCGCGTAAACAAAGAAATCGGTGATTTCTTGAAAAATATTAAAGCTTAGAGGAAATTTTATTGTAGACAAAAAAGTTTTTTTGTGTTACATTGAGTAAAAAGAATACGGTTAAAGGGAGTATTTACCATGGCAGAGATAGTGGATGACAAAACAGCAAAAACCCCTACTGAAGAAAAAACAACCTCAGCGGGTGATAAGTTTGACCTGTTCTTAAAAGAACTGCAAAAAGCCGAACCCGACATGGAAATCATCAAAGATGGTCTGAAGAATTTCGGTACTATGAGCTTGTCTGAAACCCAAAAAGAGAATTTTATGAAAGCTTTGTATCCGGATTTGACATCTTCTTCTTTATCTCAAGGTTTTGAAGATGTTTCTCGCTTAAAGACCGTTCTCAATGCTGTTGTTGAAATACAAAAAGAAGACGAGCTTATTAAAGACCGGTTTATTAAATTAAATGCCGGCAACGACACCGTTGTTTCGGCTGAGCCTTCCGTAAGCGATGAGACGATTAAAAGTATTTTGGCTCCCGAGGGCGGAAAAAATGCTTTGGATACCTTAATCATAAACGCTTATGCCGCAGATTTTAAGAGTGATAAAATAACCGATCCGGAAACTAGGGAAATTCTGAAAAATAATAAAAGCAATATTGATGAAACCTTAAAACTTTTCGCTCAAATAAAATCTCCCGTTTTACAAGATTTGCTGGAAACCAGTCGCAACGGTGAATATAAGGCTATCATCAAGAATCCTTATTATTCCGAGTCCGTAACTTCGTTTATCAATTCCGCGGAAGCCCATCACGAAGACGAAGGTGTTACTTCCGTGGGCGGAATTCCGGAAACCAAGGACGGTGTATCCATCGCTCCGGGCGAAGCTCCTGCCGCCGTGACCATTGGTGAAAAAGAAGCAGAAGACAAAAATATAGCTAACATAGAACCGGGACCTAAAGATAATTCCAAAGAAAACTTTAAGCCGGAGATTGTTCGTGAACAAGATATCATCAAGTATATGTTTGAAAAATGGTTTTTGGAATTTATGGTTTCCGGTACAATCAATATGCTCAATAAGGTAGTAAACGGCGCCGTAAATTATTTGGCTGAACACCTGGAAATGCCGGGCGGCTCGCATCCGGAATATGTTACAGCAAACACCGCTTCTGCCAAATATTTGCAAAAAACAACCAAAAACTTAGAAAACTCCTGTGACGAATTTGTAAATCCGCAGAATCGTTTCTATAAGGCAATGTATAAATGCTTAACCCATAATGCCGAAAAAAATGTAGATTCTTGGAATATTCCGAATGTTGACGGTCAACCTTTGTTTGACTTGGCAGATAAACATGACCGCGACATGATGATTAAATTCAAAAGAGCGTATGAGGCGAATCCGACCAAATTCAAAGAACAGTTAAAGGCCTTTGACCAGTTTGTTCAATCAGATTCTAAGCAAATTAAAAACATGCTCAAAGTGGCTGCTAAATTGGCTCTGGTACAGCATTTGTCGGCGAATATAGATAAAGATTTCGGTCCGCAAGATGAAGCCAGCGCCTCAACCAGAATGTTTGCCATTGCCGATGATCTGCATAAGAGCATGGTAAGAATAACCATGCAGGTTGAAAAAGACTATCGTCTGCAAAAAGGGCTCACGCCTGATGAAGAACTCGGTAAGGACGCCAAAAAAGAAGTAGAAACCAAAGCTCAGGTTGCTACAATGGAATATATACAACACTTAACCGATGCCGCTAACAACACGCACGATAATTTGAAACAATATTACAAATCCGTAACCGACCACGACAAACAAAAGTATAAAACGGAAGTATCAAACGGCAATATGCAACTTGACAGCTTACTGGATGGTAATTTTGAATTTTCTTCCCTCAAAAAAGCTGACGGCAAACCGATGTCTTTAAGAGAACTGGCTGCCGATGATGCTCGTGCCGCACGTATTGAGGAAATGTACACCGGTCTGATTAAAATAGATGCCGGCGCCAATGAAACCTCAAAAGAAGCTAATGACAGAAGAAAAGAAAGCTTCAAAAAAATGATGGAAAGCGGAGAATTTTCGCGCAAATCAGATGTAAAGGAAGTTGTCAACAAGGTTCAAAAAGAACAAAAAGCCATTCATTTATCTGATTTATTGACAAGATCATCCGCCGGCTCGGGAATGTTAAAATAATGAAAAAATTTTTGCATTATATTTGCTTTATTGTTTTCGGCCTTATCTGGATTGTGGCTTTAGCCTTGTTATTCAGGTCGGTTTTTATTTTAACCAATCGGGTTGATATTCTTTCGCCGAAAACCTATCGCCTGCTGTCTGCTTTCTGGAATCACGGCGGCGTTTTGCGTGCCAAAGATTTAATGATGTTCTTGGGAATAATTATATATTTTCCTCTTTGCTGGTACGGACTTCGTAAGCTTTATCGCTTTAAATATCTGAATATTTTATCCGTTCCTTTGAATTGGATTGCCAATTACGGTGCCGATCATTACAAAACACCGAGTGTAAACATAAAAAATCTAAAAGTCGAAGAAAAGAAAACCTTAGAGCAAATCGTGCAGGAACGCCTGGACAAGGAAAAAAAGAAACAGGCAAACGCGCAACCTCAGGATTTGCGAAAAAAAATTATTGAACAAATTGAAGAAAATAAAAATTTATAATCACTTTTTTAATAAATTGCGGATTATAAATATGAGATAGAATTGGGATAATAACGCGGAGTGAACATTTGAAAGCCTTTTTGGTCTTTTTGAGAATTATCATCGTCGGTTGTCTGTGGGGAATTGTCTTCACGGAAGGTATTCGTGTTATTATGCTTTGCAATTGGCATTTTGATATCTTTTGGCCTGACCACTGGCGGCAGGCAATTGCTTTGTGGAAAGCCGGTTGGGTGGTCCGTGCGCCGAAAGAATGGGCTTTTGTGCTTTTGATTATTACCTTTATTCCGATGCTTATTACCGGCTGGTGGACTTTAAGTTTGGTTTCGTGGGAAAAGATTATCTATAATATCATCACATTCCCATATACTCTGTATTGCAAATTGGTTAAAACACCGGTTAATCTTATTACCACCAACAATCGTTACGGTGTTACAAAACGCAAGTCTTATAAACAGATTCGCCCGACTGCCATCAACACTTTGCGCGTTCCGATTTCCGATTACGGAACTACCGCACCGACACAAGCTCCGGCTTTATCGCCTGCTCCGAGCTATACCACATCTTCTTACTCTTCTCCGTCAACGAGAGTTAATGATAAAGTGAAGAAGACTGATGTGTCGGCCACAATCGACCATGCTTTGTTCAAATTTGACGACGATGACGATGATTTTGATTTGGATATCGATTCTTTTGAAAAGGCCAGCGCCGTTAAACCGAAACGTCAGGAAACCAAAAAATCCTCTCCGAAATACGATTTTGATGATGAGGAAGAAGATGCACCTAAAAAATCCAGAAACACTCGTCGTAAAAATTACGAAGAAGACGAAGATGATGATGATGAGGGTTTCGAATATGAAAAAACTTCGCGTCGTTCACGCACTGATGAAAAATCCAATAAACGCGCGACTAAAGACGAAAACACTTCGCGTAATCATGAAAAAGCCGATACAAAAAAGAATCGTCGAGAAGTTTCGGAAAATAATGAAACATCCCGAAGCACTCAGGGACAATACGGTCCGGTGTATGAAGCCTTATCTCAAAAAGGTTATGATATTATCACCAATGTTACCGTAAATGATACTTTGATAGATTTTGTCGGTGTTTCCGAAGGCGAAATCTGTTTATGTCTTGTTGATAAAGAATCCGGTGATTGGTTGGCCGATGAAGAAATGTTCAACGGCGAAGAACCTCTTTGGTTCTCCGAAAACAGCCATCGCATTTCTCCGGTTTGCAAATTAAATAAGGTCGGCGGTGTTATTAAGTCGGCACTCGCTTCTGAGGAATTTCAACAAAAAATATCGTCCTTTGTGGTAATCCAAATGGCCAATATTATCAATGCCGACGATATGTTTGATGTTTGGAATGAAATGAACATAAATGTAACGCGTATCAACCGCGGTTCTCCAAAAGAAATTCGTCTGTTTTCCAAAACTCTCAATGAGGCTGACGGACATCTCGGAAAGGCCGATATTGAGCGCTTGACCAACCTGCTGAAAAGCCTGAAATAAGGGGATATCATGTCATCAGAGCGCGGAGAAGAATGGAAAGAATATGACAAAGCCGTAAGGTGGATGCTTATCACTTTTGCAATTTGTTTGGTTCTCAGCATTTTGCTGTTTATTTTTGCCATGCCTATTTCTCACCTCATCAGACACGGTGTTTCAAAGGAATCGGTTGATGTGGCCAAAAAAGCCACAAAACTCATATTTTCCGACTCCTCTTATTTGTTCGGTCTGTATAAAGTGTGGTTCAACAAAATATTAATCGGCAACCACGGAAGCTCCGCTCTGTGGATGTGGATTCCTTTGTTGCCGTTTTTGATTATTCCGTTCGGGCTGATTTTCAGTGCCATGTTCTGTCCGTATAAATTCCAAATCAACTATCACGGTCAGGCTAAAGTGGCTGATTTGCGCGATGTTAAAAAGATGCCGTTATTGGGATTTGACGGTTTCTGTCAGGTTGTGGGGAAATTCCACGGCAGATTTTTACTCTTAAAAGAAACTCTTTCAACTCTTTGCTGTGCACCTCCTGGTACCGGTAAAACCGCCAGCGTGGTTATTCCTACCATTTTCCACTCCGAAAAACTCAGTTTAGTCATCAACGACCCGAAACCGGAATTGTGTTTCAGTACTTCCGGCGCTCGCGCTAAGGTCGGACCGGTATTCATAATTAACTGGGGTGCCGAAGATAATCCGAGTGAAGGTATTTATTATCCGAGTTGGAATCCGCTTTCTCCGAACTGTATTCCGGAGCAAGGGCCGGATCGTGATATGTACGTCGACTCCATGTGCAACATTTTGGTTGAAGATCCGAAAGGCGGTGCCGATCCTCACTGGTCACAAACCGGCCGTGCGGCTCTAACCGGTTTTATTCAATTTGTGGTTTCAAAATGCGAGCGCGCCAGAGCCAACGATTATTTTATCGGCCGCATTTATGAAGGAAAACTCGACGACAAAGATAAAGAGGTTTTGGAAGGCTATTATATGGATATGCGTGATCCGAATGCTCCGCGTGCCATCCAAAATCTGAAAAATAATACACTTACCATGGAAAATTATCTTCCTATCGGTACTTGGAATTTGCTTCCTTCGCGTTGGATGGGCCGTGAAGCCAGTATTGCCATGATTATGGAATGGATTACGGAAGCGCAAATTAACGCCGCTCATGAAATTCAGCGCCGTTTGGATGAAGGTGATCAAATGGCCGCTATGGCAGACCCTACGCACGATATGTTGGAAGAAGCCATTAAAGAAGCTCGCAATTTCGGCTATGCGCAACGTGCCGTTACCGAATTGAGCCAGCTCAGCAACACTCCTGATAAGGAACGCGGTTCAATTCTTTCTACGGCTTTTGCCGGAATTAATGTATTCAAAAACCAGGCCGTTAAGGCGCGTACCAGCTTTTCAGATTTGTTGTTCAAAGATTTGCGCGGTATGAAAGATCCGGTTACCGGCGAATGGAAACCGATTTCCGTTTATCTTTCGGTTAACCAGGTTGATGCTCGCGCTTTAGGCGTTATCAGCAGTACCTTTATTGAGCTGATGTCTTCATACCTTATTTCCAACCCGCCGAATCATGTCAATCGTACCGATGGCAAAATGGGACCGTTCCCGGCTCTGTTTGTTTTGGACGAGTTTCCGCAAATGCCGAAAATGAAAGCTATTATTGACGGTCCGGCCGTAGGTCGTGGTCAAAAAGTTTCATACCTGTTAATCGGACAAGATTTAGGGCAAATATCCGGTAAATACGGTAAAGATGATTTGGAAACCGTAATTTCTACCACGGCGTGCAAGGTTATCTTATCGCAAAACAACGAAGTTACCGCCCAAAGATTTTCCAAGATGATAGGTAATAAAACTGTTCGTATTTCTTCTTTCTCACGTACGGAAGGCAGTTTAGGTAAGGACTTTAACCCGCTTGCTAAAAACGTTAACTATCAGTTGCAGGGAACGCCGGTAATCAGCTCCACACAGCTTTTGAGCTTGCCGATGTTAAAACAGGTGGTTTTAATGCAAAGTCATATTGACCGTCCGATTATTGCCGATTCTCCACGTTGGTATTTGGATAAACAGATGAAAAAAATGGCCTCTATTCCTCCTTGTCCGAATGTTCCGGATTGGATTGTGGCACAACGTGAAGATATCAATGATGATATGTTAGCTAAACTCGGCATTGAATACGGAAACGAAGAGACTAACGACAACTTTGAAATTGACTCGGAAACATCTGCTACCGAAGCCTAAAAATTACTTCTTACGGGATTTTTTGTTTTTCTTCTTTTGCTTGGTTGTTGACGGTTGTTTTTCTTCAACCGCGACCACCGGAACATCTTCGCTGTCTTCCTGATCTTCCATCATTTCATATTGGGCGCGGAAAAAAGCCATAAATGCCGTAACACAAAACAGTTTAATCAAATATCCGCAATATTCTGCCCCTAAAGCCATTGTAAAAATCGTTGTCCCCAATGTCAAACGCAGCAATATTACCTGGCAGTGCAACAATAAAGCAACCGACAGCAAAAGAATAAATAGAAACATTATTATACCGATATACGAGCGCTCTTTGGTATTCTCATATATTTTTTTCCAAGGAATCTTTTTCTCTTCGTTCAAAAAATAAGCCACAGACGCCGAGAAACGCATCGCCGCAAACGGAATCACAACCATTACGAACAACATCAGGAAAAAGACAAATTCAACGTGCCAGTCCGGATTTGCCGGCTTTTTCAAAATTATCCATGAAATAAGCATACAACCCAGAAAACAAATTATATATAAAAGCAAAAAACCAAGTCCTTTTAATTTCTTGCCGGACATCAAAAAGATATTTTGCCATTTAAATACACCGTTCAGAAAACATTTTTCATAAAAATCATAAGCGAACGACATATAGGTAAAAATATTGATAAAAACGAAAACCAAACCTAAAGAAAAAGCTTTGGCTTCAGAAGATACGGTATAGCACCAAAATTGTTTTGCCGAGCCGTTACAACTGTATGACCACTGGCAAAAAATCGCACTCAAAACGGTTAAGATTGCCGCATAAACAAGGTATAAACGCCATTGTTTGAAACCTTCGGCCAACAATTTTACAAATCGACCGGAAACTCGCAGTAAAGTATATTTTTTGCTTCTATCCATATCACAATTCCTTTACATTCAAAACACCGCTAATTGCCCTAAGTTCCGACATCAACGCCCCGTTATCCAAAGCATAACCGTTTTTCAATTCTATTCGCACATCCCAATCGGCTAATTCCGGCTTCAAATAAATTTTATAAGGTCCGTAATGCTCATGCGCCAAACATTCTCTGATTTTGCGAGCCGCACTCGGCGCATTAAGCTCAATCACCAAACCTTTGGAATTTTCCGTAATTTCTTCATCTAAAGTCTTAATTGCGTTATACATTATGCGCGGAGGCGCATCTTCCGCCTGTTGTTCGATTTTTACTCTCACATAAAGCGGCAATCCGCTCTCCAAACTTCTTTCGCAACTTTTGAGCATATCCGAAAAAACAAACCCCTCATATGACGAAGAAGTATCCGACAATTTTAATAAAACAAACGGTTTACCCGTCTTACCCATTTTCTTTTGACACGACTGAACACAACCCGCCAAATTCGCCATTATAACATCGCCCGGTTTTATGCCCTTTACCGCTTCGGTATACGAGGTTATTCCCAATCTCTCCATGCTGTCTTTATAAACATCCAACGGATGCGCCGACAAATAAAAACCGATGGCTTCCGCTTCGTTTTGCAACCGTTCCAAAGTCGGCCATTCTTCCGTATCGCGAATTTTTACTTCCGCCCCCAACTCCTGAACTCCGAACAAAGAGGTTTGAGAACTGTTTTTCATTTCGCAATCGGCCGCCATATGACGCAATATATTCTCAATATTTTCAAACAAACGACGGCGGTTATTATCAAGACAATCAAAAGCGCCGGCCTTTATTAAAGCTTCTAATTGCTTGCGGTTCATAAATTTTATATCAACCCGATGAATAAAGTCCGATAAACTGCGGAATTTGCCGTTTTTATTGCGCTCGGCCACAATCTCATTCATATTACTTTCGCCAACTCCTTTAACTCCGGCCAGCGCAAAACGAATATTGCCGTCTTCCACCGAAAACAGTGCCTCGGATTCATTTATGTCCGGAGGCAAAACCTTAAAGCCCATTTTTTTGACTTCGTCGGTGTAAAAAGCTAATTTATCCGTATTCGCAATATCAAAATCCATAACCGCGCACATAAATTCCACCGGATAATGAGCTTTTAAATAAGCGGTCTGATAAGAAATAAGTGAATATGCTGCCGCATGTGACTTATTAAATCCGTAAGAAGCAAATTTTTCCATCTGGTCAAAAATTGTTGCCGCAACCGCCGCATCTATACCGTTTTTAATAGCGCCTTCCGTAAACAATTTGCGCTGAACAGGTATTTCGTCACGCAGTTTTTTACCCATAACTTTACGCAATTTATCGGCACCGCCCAAGGTATATCCGCCCAGCACCTGAGCAATTTTCATAACCTGCTCCTGATAAACCATAATGCCGTAAGTTTCATCGAGAATAGGCGCCAAATCGGGATGAACATATTCTATTTTTTCTTTACCGTGCTTGCGGTTTATAAAGGTAGGAATATTTGCCATCGGTCCCGGACGATATAAAGCAATAATAGCGATTAAATCTTCAAAACGGTCCGGTTTTATTTGTTTCATAACATCGCGCATACCGCCGGATTCAAATTGGAAAACCGCACTCGTATCGCCTCTTTGCATCATTTCGTAGGTTAAAGTATCATCCAAAGGTACTTCGGCCATATTGAGCTCTATGCCATGAATTTTTTTCACCCAATCAACCGCACAATTGATTACCGTTAAAGTTTTTAAGCCTAAAAAGTCAAATTTAATCAGGCCAGTTTCTTCCACATATTTCATGTCATATTGCGTAACCGGCATATCGGCGCGCGGATCTTTATACAGCGGCACCAACTCGTCAAGCGGACGGTCGCCGATAACCACACCCGCGGCATGCATGCCGGAATTTCTGTATAAACCTTCCAATTGAATGGCTATTTCAAACAATTTATTGACTTGCGGGTCTTTATCGCGCATTTCCCGCAATTCCGGCACCAACTCCAAAGCTTCAGGAAGAGTCGGATTTTTCCCGTTTTGCCCCGGCGGAATCATTTTTGAAATCCGATCCGCCTGACTGTACGGCATTTGCAAAACACGCGCCACATCGCGGATTACCGCTTTTGATTGCAACTTACCGTAAGTAATAATTTGCGCCACATGATCATGACCGTATTTTTCCTGCACATATTCAATCGTCTTATGGCGGTTTTCCTGACACAAGTCCACATCAAAATCCGGCATGTTTAC
>JAGDBT010000088.1 GCA_017958895.1 Alphaproteobacteria bacterium
TGGCCGCCGTTACGGAAAGGTTTATAATATAGTTTTATTTAAAAGTCTATAATTTTTTTTGTTTGGGGTGTCTTTTTTGTTGCAGATAAAATTTTTTGCGATTTATTTTTCAAATTTACCCCCTGATTTATCCCGAAATCCGAAATTTAAAAAATGCAAAAAATGGCAAAAAAATGGCAAAAATTGCAATTTTTTACGCAAAATTGATTAAAAATCGCATATTTTTGTTGTATTTTTAAAAAAATGGTTTATAGCATTTTACTATGTGAAAATCACGAAAGGAATGTTTTTAAAATGTCTAATTCCATAGATACAAAAATAATCAGCAAATTGGCTGAAATCTTAGATAAAAATCGCCTTACAGGGCTTAATTATGAAGATGAGACCTGCAAAATTTCATTGGTACGCGAGGGCGGAAGCAATATGGCTCCGGTTTATACGCCCGTTGCCTCACCGATAGCCGCACCGACAGCGGCTGTTTCCGAAGAGCCGGCCGGGGAAGAAGCCGATTACAGCAACAATCCGAATGTAGTTAAGTCTCCGATGGTGGGCGTTGTTTATCTTTCCAGCAATCCGAATTCTCCGGCTTATGTCAAAGTAGGGGATAATGTTTCGGAAGGCGATACGGTTTGCTTGATTGAAGCGATGAAAACCTTTAATCCGGTTAAAGCTCATAAAAGCGGTAAAGTTACCAAGATTTTGGTTGAAACCGGTGATCCGATTGAATATGGAACGCCTTTGGTGGTGATTGAATAAAAAAGAGAGCAGATATGTTTCAGAAAATTTTAATAGCCAATCGCGGTGAAGTGGCCTTGCGTATTCACAGAGCCTGTCGGGAAATGGGAATTCGCACTGTGGCGGTACATTCCGAGGCTGATGCCAATGCCATGCATGTACGTTTGGCGGATGAGGCTGTTTGCATAGGTCCGGCGCGTTCGGCAGATTCATATTTGAACAAACCGGCAATTATTTCGGCGGCAATTATCACCGGTGCCGATGCAATACATCCGGGATACGGGTTTTTATCGGAAAATGCCGATTTTGCCGAAATGGTCGAGAAACACGGTATTAATTTTATTGGTCCGAGTGTTGAACAAATGCGCCTTATGGGTGATAAAATTGCAGCTCGCAAAGTGGCAAAAGAAGCCGGATTGCCTATTACGGAAGGTTCATCTTCTTTGGAAACGGTGGAAGAAGCCAAAAAGTGGGCTGAAAAAATCGGTTATCCGGTAATCATTAAGGCAAAAGACGGCGGTGGCGGAAAGGGTATGAAAATTGCCTATAGCGAAGACGATATCGAAGAAGCCTATACAATGGCCCGCGCCGAAGCAAAAGCTTCTTTTTCCAGCGATACCGTATATATGGAAAAATATTTGCAGCATCCGCGCCACATTGAAATTCAGATATTGGCTGATAAATACGGCAACGTTGTGCATTTAGGCGAACGTGATTGTTCTATTCAACGAGCCAATCAAAAGGTTATTGAAGAAACACCTTCTCCGGCCTTAAATCAGTCGCAACGTCTGCAAATAGGCGAATTGGTACGCAAAGCTATTGCTAAAATAGGCTATTGTAATGCCGGAACATTGGAGTTTTTGTATGAAGACGGGAAGTTCTATTTTATGGAAATGAATACCCGTCTGCAGGTTGAACATCCGGTTACGGAAGCCATTACAGGCATTGATATAGTTAAAGAGCAAATAAGAATTGCCTCCGGTGCACATCTCGGCTACAGCCAGGAAGATATACAATTTAACGGTCATGCAATTGAGTGCAGAATCAATGCCGAAGATCCGGAAACTTTTGTACCTTGTCCGGGGAAAATTAAGGAATGGCATGCACCGGGCGGTTTAGGGGTGAGAGTTGATTCGGAAATTTATTCCGGTTATGAAATTCCGCCTTTTTATGACAGCATGATAGCAAAGTTGATTGTAAATGGTCCGACTCGTAATGCAACTTTGATGAAATTGCGTCGGGCTTTGGAAGAATTTGTTATTATGGGTGTTAAAACCACAATTCCTTTGCATCAGGAGATTATCTCGCAACCTGATTATATTGACGGGCAGTATGATAATCATTGGTTGGAAAATTATATGAAAAACAAAAAATAAAAAAAAACTCCCGTTTGCTGCGGGAGTTTTTTTGTGTGATGTGATAAAGCAATTAAACAATGTTCATATTGAGGCTGTTTTCGCTTGCTTGTATTTTAAAAGTTGCTTTATTGCCGAGCAGCTCTTTCAAATATATAAGAGCGGCAAATTGCGATAAATCACTATCAATCTTTTCATTGTTTATAAGACAATTGTAAGTTTCGATTTTTGCCGCCGAAAGCTTAAAATCGGAAACAACTTTCATAATTATGCCGCTTTTGTTGATGTCAATTGTTAAATCGCCGCCTTTAATACAGATTTCAGCCATTATCATTACGCACAGGCAGATTATTTTGGCCAATTCGGCGGAAGCTCCGTTTAATTTCAGTTTTAAAGGAGTTGATTTGTTGGCTACGGTTGCCAAATAATCAGCACATAATTTTTGCAAATCGGTGCCCTCAGTGATTTTGCCGTTGGAGCCGAAAGCAACGCGGAAAAATTGTTGACGGGCTTTTAAGGTGGAGGTGGAAATAGAAAATAACTGCAAGGTATCTTCATCCATAATATTGTTATTTTCGGACAATAGTTCCAAGGAACTCGCTAAAGCACCTATACTTCCGCCTAAGTCATGGCTGATACGAGTGCAAACCATTTCGGCGATTTCTGTGGGAAGATAAGTCATATTCCAACTCCTAAAATGTATAAACTGCCGTATTCATAAATTTTTGGTCTTCGCGCGACATTCTGGTATAATCAAGTTCAAGTAACATCGGATCTTCCAAAACAAGTCTTCCCGTTGCGGCCTGCAGACTCGGTTTTTTATCTCCCAAGCCCCAAATTACTTGTTCTCTGTTATCCGGAGCTCCGTATTTTTGATTGATTTTCTTCCAAAAATCAAAAACTTTAATGTTGCGCAGATAATCGGCTTTGGCACCGCTGCCTTTAATATTTGCGGCCTCGGTTTCATACATTACGCGATATACTTTGTTGCCGGTAAAATTGCTGGTAAAATAAACATCAATGGTTTCTTTGGTTTGGAAATTGCTGAAAGCCATATGTTGAACATATTGATAGTTATTCTTTTTTGCCAACAAAATTACGCAGTTGCCGATTCTTTCATATCCTATAACACCTTGATTGCGGCATTGTTCTTCATAGCGCCAACGCACGAAATTCGGAATTTCCAGATGCTCGGCGGTTTTTTGATAGCCGCGTTTTTGCATGGCCTCCAAAACCTGTTGGCGATCCATACGCAACATAATGCCGGAAATATCAAACACGGAAGCATTCGAACGTTTTACGGGAACCACCTCCGGGGTATCGTTATTAAATACTTGCGAACTTTTTTCGGCAACTTTATCCACCAGATTATTTATCCAGCTTTTATCTCCCTTTTGAGCCGCTTCTTCCATTTCTTCCGATACATCTTGTTGCAAATAATCGGTAAGAGAACCGTTGACGTTTTGATTTGAAATGTTGTCATCGGCCAAAGCCTTTGCCTGCGTAAGGAAAAGGGCGAGGGCGGTTAAACATAAATAAAAAGGCGTTTTCGTTCTCATTATTTTATCTCAAACTCACATACTGAGCGAATTTTAATCTTTTTAACTTAAAAAATATTTAATAAGCGGAGGTTTTGTTGTTTACAAGCGCTAAAAAAAACAATAAATTGAGCACTAAGAGGAAGAAATGACAGATATGGTGCATATTATAGGAGCCGGTTTGGCCGGGGCGGAAGCCGCATGGCAATTGGCAAAAAGGGGGATAAGAGTAAAGCTTTTTGAGATGAAGCCCTTAAAATTTTCACCGGCTCATAAAAAAGAGACTTTTGCGGAATTGGTATGCTCAAATTCTCTGCGTTCGGATGATTTTTTGCATAATGCGGTAGGGTTGATGCATGAAGAAATGCGACGTTTCGGCTCGCTGATTATGGAAAGTGCCGATGCTTGTCGAGTTCCGGCAGGCGGCGCGTTGGCGGTTGACAGAGACGGTTTTGCCGACCGGATAACGCAAAAACTTAAAGCTTCGCCTTATATCGAAGTTATCAATAAAGAAATTACGGAATTTCCGGCAGCGGAAGATCCGTTGACCATTATTGCTACCGGTCCGCTCACAAGTTCGGCTTTTATTGACGCAATTTTAAGCAAAATAGAGCATAAATCGCTGTCTTTTTATGATGCCATTGCACCGGTCGTTTATAAGGAAAGTATCAATTTTGAAAAAGCCTGGTTTCAATCGCGTTACGATAAGGGCGATAAGTTTGATTATATCAACTGTCCGCTTAATAAAGATGAATATTATGCCTTTGTTGAGGCCTTGGAAAAAGCGGAGAAAATGCCGTTTCATGATTTCGAAGAGCCTAATTATTTCGATGGATGTTTGCCTATAGAAGTTATGGCAGAACGCGGCAAAGATACTTTGTTGTTCGGACCGATGAAACCGGTGGGATTAACTAATCCGCACTCGGTTGAAAAACCTTATGCCGTGGTGCAATTGCGGCAAGATAATAAAGAAGATACCTTACGCAATATAGTCGGTTTTCAAACTAAACTGAAATATGGAGAGCAGGAGCGAATTTTCAGAATGATTCCGGGGTTGGAAAATGCCGAATTTGCCCGTTTGGGCGGGATTCATAAAAATACCTTTATTCAAAGTCCTTTGCTGTTGAACGAGTTTTTGCAGCTGAAAAGTCAGCCGAATGTGATGTTTGCCGGGCAAATCAGCGGTTGTGAAGGCTATGTGGAAAGTGCTGATGTCGGTATGATGGCCGGCTATTTTGCCTCTTGTCTGATTAACGCTGAAACTCCGGTTTTGCCGCCGCCGACAACGGCAACCGGCGCTATGTTGGCACATTTGCAGGATAATACGGCTGATTATCAGCCGATGAATATTAATTTCGGTTTGTTTCCGACAATACAGGGCGAAAAAACGGTTAACGGTAAATTTCGCAAAATAAAAGGAGCCGACAGAAAAGAGGCGTATTGCCGGCGTGCTTTGCAGGATTTTGCTTTATGGATGGAAAAAGTAAATGCCGGAATATAATTTGCAAAATCTGCTGAAAAAAGAATATCACGACTTGTGGCGCAATTATGAAGATTTTGCCGAGTTGGGTTTGGCTCATTTTTTTCGCGCGGCAGTGAACCCTGAGGTTAAAAAACAACAGCTAGATTTTTTGGAAAAAGCCATACGCAAAGATTTTGTTGTGCAGGATAATAAACTGGCAAAATTGCAAAGAGCGTTTGTGAAGGAAAATCTGTCGTTGTATTTGTTGTTGGATTTTTTGCCCGTTTGGCGACGTTTGGCAA
>JAGDBT010000009.1 GCA_017958895.1 Alphaproteobacteria bacterium
TTAACACATCGGAATTATTATGTCAAGATTTTTTATATCAGGGATAACTGCTTGATATATGGTTGATCTGTGCGAATTTCCATATAGCGACAATGAAATTTTTGACAATTTTGTTGCAAGGTCAGTCGATTATCGGCAAAATGCTGTCTGTATGCCGCCTTAAAAGCGTTTGAAGAGGTATCAAAAACCGTTTTTTCATTAAGATATGCCGCGGCATAAACCCCGTCTTCCGGCGCAATTTCCTCCAAAACATCAAAAATATTCAGACAATAAACCTGATGTCTTTTACTCAAAGCCGCAATTTTTTTGAACTTTTCCTGATTAAAATTATAAAAATCGCTCAAAATAAAAATCGTGCCGCGACCTTTTTGATGATATTGCAACAAATCCAGAGCCTTGCTTAAATCGCCAATCTTTGCTGAATTCAAAATTTCGCGCGATTTCAAACTGATTTGGTTAAACACGCTCATCAAGTGAGCCATATTGTTCTGAGGCTTATAATAAACGGCTTCCGCCCCGTCAAACAGCAACAATCCGAAACGGTCTTTATTGCGAATTGCCAACCAGCCGATTAACGCCGCTATTTTGGCCGCCGAAACCGATTTTAGTTCATTTTTCGTACCAAAGACCATAGAGGCTGAAAAATCCAACAGCACAATAATCTCGCGGTCTTTTTCTTCATTAAACACTTTGGTATAAGGTTCGTCTTTGCGGGCCGTTACTCGCCAATCTATATCGCGTATATCATCACCGAAATTATAGGCACGAACTTCTTCAAACTCCATTCCTCTGCCCTTGAATGCCGATTTTACATCTCCGGCTTGGTTTGAAGTGAGTTTATTCGGCCTAAGCGCTAAATAAGGTAAATATTTTTGCTGAACAATTAAATCTTCCGAGGTAACACACAATCCGTGATACCTGTCTTCTACATTTTGCTTATTCTTTCCCGAAAACAACCCCATTTTTTATCTCATTACGGTAAAGGAACCAACTTAAGCAAACGACTTATAACTTCATCCGCAGTTATACCGCCGGCCTGAGCTTCAAAACTCAAGATAATACGATGGCGTAAGATATCAAACACCAGAGCGTGAATATCTTCCGGCGTAACAAAATCACGGCCGGCCAGCCATGCGTGAATCTTAGCGCACTTATCCAAAGCTATGGTGGCACGCGGACTTGCTCCGTATGCAATAGTATTTTTCAAAGTTTCGTCATATTTTTCCGGATGACGGGTTGCCATAATAAGCTGCACCAAATATTCTTCAACCGCATCGCTGACATGAACCTTAAAGGCCTCGCGACGAGTTTGCAAAATATCCGCTATACTCAATGAACATTGTTTGGCTGATTTAATATTCTCGGCGGCGGCAACATCTTCTCCGCGCACCAATTGCAGAATTTTGTGTTCCGTGGCAACATTCGGTTGGTCAATTTTGATATACATCAAGAACCTGTCCAATTGAGCTTCAGGCAAATTATAAGTACCTTCGTGTTCAATCGGATTTTGGGTTGCCATAACCATAAACAGTTGCGGCAATTTATATTGCTTTCCGCCCACACTTACCTGACGTTCGGCCATAGCCTCCAAAAGTGCCGACTGCACTTTGGCCGGTGCCCGGTTTATTTCATCGGCCAAAATCAAATTGGCAAATATCGGACCTTTGCGAAACTCAAATTCACCGGTTGATGAAACATATATTTCACTTCCCGTAATATCTGCCGGCAACAAATCAGGTGTAAACTGAATACGATTATAATCGGCATCAATACATTCCGAAAGAGTCTTTATGGCCTTGGTCTTGGCCAACCCCGGAGCACCTTCAACCAAGGCATGTCCGTCTGCCAAAAGCGTTATGATAAGTTTTTTGACCAAATCTTCCTGCCCTAAAATATGTTGTTGCATATAATCGCGCAGATCGATGATTTTATCTCTGAGTTCCGCCATAATTATCCCTTTCAAAAACTTGTTTGTAAAACACGAAAAAGCTTTCCATTCTTTCGTAATTATTATATCTATATATAGGTTGTAAAAATATTAAATACAAGCAAAATAAAGAAGATTATCCATGGATGATGATATTTTTGATTTAGACGAGCAAAATGCGGCTCCGCGACTTTATGATAACATAAGCGCGCTCAAACCGCAAATGCCTTGGCTTGAAGAACTTAATCCGGAGCAACGTTTGGCGGTTGAAACCACCGAGGGCCCGCTGTTGGTGCTTTCCGGAGCCGGAACCGGCAAAACCAAGGTTTTAACAACTCGTTTGGCCTATATCTTAGCCAATATGAAAGCCAATCCGTGGAATTGTCTGGTGGTAACTTTTACCAATCGTGCCGCCAATGAAATGAAAGAACGGGTACAAAATCTTATCGGCGATATGGTCAATAGCGTCTGGCTCGGAACATTCCACCGCATCTGCGTTAAAATTTTGCGCGCTCATGCCGATTTGGTGGGCTTAAAGCCTAACTTCACAATTTTGGGTGAAGATGACCAAAAACGCCTGATAAAGCAAATTCTGGAAGCTGAAGGTCTGGATGAAAAAAAATATCCGCCGCAGAGTTTTGTGGAAAGAATATCTCGCCTCAAAGATAAAGGAATTACCGTTGATAAAGCCGTCACGGAATACAAGAAAAATGTTTTGCTTACCGTTTATCAAAAATATCAAAAAAGGCTTGTTGAGTTGGATTGCGTGGATTTCGGAGATATTTTGCTTCATACTCTCACACTTTTGGTCTCAAATCCCGATGTTTTGCAAAAATATCAGGACAAGTTCAAATATCTGATGGTTGACGAGTATCAAGATACCAATGTAACGCAATATCTTTTGTTGCGCCTGTTATCCCAACAGAGTCGCAATCTTTGTTGCGTCGGTGATGATGACCAATCAATTTATTCGTGGCGCGGGGCTGAAATTGAAAACATTATGCGCTTTCAAAAAGATTTTGAAGATGCCAAGATTATTCGTCTGGAAAGAAATTACCGCTCCACCGCCAACATTTTGAACGCCGCTTCGTCTTTGATTGCTCATAATTCAACCCGCTTGGGTAAAACCTTAAAAGTTGCCGACAACAGCCCGGCTATGCGCTTCAACAACGAAAAAATTCGCCTGACATCGCTGTCCAGCAGTTCCGAAGAGGCCTCCTGGATTGCCACGCAAATAGAATCCTTACATAAAAAACAAACAGATTATTCCGATATGGCCGTCTTGGTCAGAACAGCCGCTCAAACACGCGAAATGGAAGAAAAATTTATCAGTGAGGCCATTCCGTATCAGGTAGTCGGCGGACCGAAATTTTACGAACGCGCCGAAATACGCGATATTTTAGCTTATTTACGAGTTATCATTCAGCCCGATGACGATTTGGCTTTTGAGAGAATTATCAACAAACCGACGCGCGGTATCGGAGCCAAATCCTTGGAAAAATTAAGACAAATATCTTTTGAAAAACAAATCTCCTTGTTCCGAGCAATTCCTTTGCTGTTGGAAAGCGGCACGCTAAGCGCCAAAGCCGCGACAAATCTGCAGGATTTGCAGCAAAAATTCGACGAATGGCGACTTGCACTTAACGAACTGGAAGCTGCTGATTTAACCGAACAGGTTCTGCAAGAATCAGGTTATGCCGAAATGCTGAAAAACGATACTTCCGTAGAAGCAGAAGGACGCGCGGAAAACATTCAAGAGTTAATCGGCGTTATGCGTGATACTGCCACCTATCCTTCGCTGGCCGAATTTTTGGAACATGTCAGTTTGGTAATGGATAATGACAGTGTTGTTGATGACAACAAAGTAATGCTTATGACTATGCACTCCGCCAAGGGATTGGAATTTAATATGGTTTTTCTGCCCGGTTGGGAAGAAAGCTTGTTTCCGCACCAAAAGAGTTTGGAAGAAGGCGGAGAAAATTCTTTAGAGGAAGAACGGCGCTTGGCTTATGTGGCAATGACCAGAGCTAAAGAAAAATTATATATAACTTTGGCATACAGCCGCTTCCTTTACGGCGAATATCAAAACAATCCGCCGTCCCGCTTTTTGAATGAAATACCAAGCGATTGCTTGCAAATCAGCAATCAAATGACTGATTGTTACCGCGGTAACGGCAGTTTTTACGGTAATTCCGGATATGAAAAACGCAGTTCCTATGGCGGATACGGGCGCTATAAAAAAGCAAAACCGGCATTCTCCACCAAACCGAGTTACCAAAAATATCAGGAAGAACACGAATACTCCTACGAACCAGTCGAAGATGAGAGTTTTTCAGCGGGATATAGCGGTGTAAGAGTATTTCATGAAAGTTTCGGTTACGGAAAAATCGTCAGCACTTCCGGAGCAATGTGTGTGGTAAATTTTGACGATTACGGCATAAAAAAAGTTATGGGTTCTTATTTGCGCAGAGCCTGAAAACGGAGGTAATATGGAAAAAACATCATCTTTGACTTTGGCTAAAATTTTACAATGTTGCGGCAAAAAAGCCGCTATTGAAATCAGCGAAATTTCAACGGACAGTCGCAAGGTTTCGGCAAACAGCCTTTTTATCGCTCTAAAAGGTGAGAAATTTGACGGTCATGATTTTGTGAAAGATGTATGGGAAAAAGGTTGTCGGTTGATGGTTGTTGACCATTTAATTGACGCTGTTCCGGCTGAAAATCAACTTATAGTTAAAGATACTTTGGAAGCTTTCGGAAAAATCGGTGCTTACAACCGCAGTCTTTTCAAAGGAAAAGTTATAGGATTAACCGGTAGTGCCGGCAAAACCACCACCAAGGAAGAAATTGCCTTTCTTCTTTCTTTGTTCGGTAAAACTTATGCCACATCCGGCAATCATAACAATGCGGTCGGTGTACCGATAAGTCTCTGTGAACTGGATATGAGTGCCGAATATGCGGTTATTGAAATGGGGATGAGTGCCAAAGGCGAAATATCATATCTGACAAATCTCGTAAAACCGGATGTTGCCCTGATTACCAATGTTTATCCGATGCATATAGAATTTTTCCCGAATTTTGAAGGAATTGCTTATGCCAAAGCAGAAATATTCGAGGGGCTGAAAAAAGACGGAATTGCCATTATCAATGAAGACACCAATTTTGCCGACTTATTGGAAAAACAGGCCTTGCAACACACCGAACACCTTATAAAATTCGGCAAAGAACATCATCCGCAGGCTGAATTTACCACTCAGGAAAACGGCGAACATTATCTTTATAATGCTTGGGGTGCTTTGAGCGTTATTGAAGCTTTAGGGCTTGATATTCAAAAAGCTGCCGCACATATCAAAGATTTCGGAGCTTTGGAAGGACGCGGCAAGCAACACAAGCTTAACTTGCCGAACAAAGGCACATACACCTTGATTGACGACAGTTATTCAGGTCAGCCTGAAGCCATGATATTGGCCATAAAATCTTTGGATAAAAGCACCGTTGCCGGACGCAAAATTGCCGTATTGGGTAAAATGGCCGAATTGGGAGAAACTTCTCTATCCCGACATAGGGAAATCGGCAAAATTTTGGCGGACAGTTCAATAGACGTTGTCATCGGCATTTGTCCCGAAATGAAAGAGATGTTGGCACAACTGCCGGACGAAAAAGAACGTTATTATTTTGAAACCAAAGACGGGGTAGCGGAATTTTTATTAAATAAACTCTTGCAAAATAATGATACAGTCCTTATAAAAGGAGCTAGATATTCTTCCAAGGTATATCAAATTACCGAGGAATTGTTGAAAAAAGGAAAATAACCATGAAATGCCCGTTTTGCGGATGCGAAGAAACTCAAGTAAAAGATTCACGTAACACCGATGACAATACTTCGGTGCGCCGCCGTCGTGAATGCCCGGAATGCGGTTCCAGATTTACCACTTTTGAACGGGTACAACTCCGCGAGTTGGTAGTAATCAAAAGAAACGGCGACCGCACTTTGTTTGACCGCGACAAATTGGCTAAATCCATCAGTTTGGCAGTCAGAAAACGCCCTATTTCCGCAGAAAGAGTAGAAAAAATTGTTAATTCGCTGCAACGGAGTTTTGAAAGCTCCGGCGAAACCGAAATTACCACCAAACAAATCGGTGAAAGCGTTATGGATGCTTTGTCGCGGCTGGATAATATTGCTTACATCCGTTTTGCCTCGGTTTATAAAGATTTTCGCAATTTGAAAGATTTGAAAGATTTTGTGGCTACCATTGAAAAACTCACAACCGACAGCGAAGAAACTAAGGAGGATTAAAAAAATGGCTAAATTTATCTCCCCGAAAATTAAAATGAAATCCGGTGCCCGTCTGGCAGCCGTACAGGCAAATTATATGATTGCTCTCGGACAGCTCCCGGTTGACGAAGTTATTGAAGATTTTGTTTCCGGCAAAGTCGGTCGTTTTGCCATTGATAACTCCGCAAATGAAGATGAAGAAAAATTTGTGGAATTGGGACCGATTGATACCGAATATTTTGAAAAATTGGTGCGTGGTGCCCAATCTCGTAAAGAAGATTTGGAAAAGTCCTTAAATACATTTTTGCACGGCGAGTGGTCATACGAGCGCATGAACGGCATTATGCAGGCCTTGCTATTGAGTGCAGTTTATGAAATTTCCTCTACTACCGATGTTGATGTAAAGGTTTTAATACAGGAATATGTTGACTTGGCATATGCCTTCTTCAGCAAAAACGAACCGAAAATGGTAAATGCCTTGCTTGATCAGATTGCCCATTCCTTGAGAGGTTAAAATGACGATTTTGAAGCTGTACACCTATCCGGATAAAGTATTACGTCAGAAGTGCGACAA
>JAGDBT010000089.1 GCA_017958895.1 Alphaproteobacteria bacterium
ACGGAGCGTTGTGTAATTATGCAAAAAGCAGTTGCACAAAGCAAAAAAATTTAGTATACAGTACCTGAGGCAGGTTTTGTCGCCTCTGAATTTGTTTTTAATTTTAATATTTTTTGTTTTTTGAATAGGTTTAAATGAAAAAAGTCAATAATAATAAATTCCGCGGTAACAATGTTTATTCGTTGAATTATAAATTTGACAGCGTCAGCAGTGCAGGCAAATTTAGCGGCACGGCGCTGGATTTGATAAAACGTTATAATGAATTGGCAAAAGAAGCGCAAAGCAACGGCGATTATGTGGAAATGGAAGTTTTCCGCCAATATGCGGAGCATTATCGCAAAATCGTTACGGAAATAAACGAGCGCAAAAATCAGTATCGTGACAATCAGTCCGATAATCAGGAAAATTATGCGGATAATACTTCTGAAACACAAGAAAACGGAACGGATAACGGTTTGGTTGAAACCGAGAGTGCCGCACCGGCTCCGGAAAATATTCAGGAGACGGAAAACAATGAATCCGAAAATACGGCAGACAGCGGGGAGGCTAAAAAAACTTTGCACCGCCGCCGGGGATTTACGGTGATAGAAGTCAGTGAAAAGGCTGAAGAAAAGAAGGAAAACGCGTCGGTTGAAAAAACACATCGCCGGGTTTTAAATCGTCGTACTTCGGCCAAAGCAGGGAACGCAGAAGCTTAAAATGACCAAAAATCTGATAATTGATTGCGATGGTGTTTTGTATCCGTTGAGTGATATCACGGTGAATGATTTTGTATCGGCCATGAAGTCTGTTTATCGCGAAGAATTGCATTTGAGCGGAGAAAAACAAACCGAGATTTCCGAAAAAACAATCAAAGAAGGTCATTTGGGGTTGTTTAATTATATTCGCGAAATCTGTTATGCCTGCGATTATGATTTTCATAAATTTTGCGCACAGATGTGTGAGCGGATAGATTATGAAAAAATTGCGCCGAACAAAAAAATGCTGAATACGCTGACGGCGTTGGCGGCAGACAATAGGGTTTTTATATGGACCAATAATTGTCGCGAGCATCTGGCAAAAGTTTATGACCGGCTTTTTGCACTGACAGAAGATGAATTGGCAAACAGAGGAATTAAATCGTTTGATATTTCTTCTATGGAGCATGAGGGTTATTTTTATCCGAAACAAAGCGAAGAGGGGTTCGGAATGTTTTTGCATAAAATCTCCGCCCGACCGGAAGAATGTGTTTTATTTGATGATACCGAGCGCAACATTGATATTGCGCGAAAAAACGATGTAGAGGGAATTTTAATCAGTGAAAACAAAACCTTAATAAAAGCCGTTAAGCCTTACATTAAGTTGAATTTTGGCGCTCAGAATATTCATAAAATAGGTTAAGATAATAAAATATCTTGTTGAAAATAAAGAAAAACCCCACCAGACTGGCGGGGTTTCCTTAAATTCGGAAAAATTATTCCTGGCTGTAAGCCTTAGCCTGCTTTTTGGCATCTTCAGCACTTCTGGCCACATTAACCAGAATGGTCTGAGTAACTTCCGGATGCAGGTTCAATTTAATTTGGTAAATACCCAAGTCTTTAATAGGTTTTTCCAAATAAACGTAACGGCGAGCAACATCAAAGCCGGCATCTTTGATGGCGGCGGCGATGTCACGAATGGTTACGGAACCATACAACTGACCGGTTTCGGCAGCCTGACGAATCAATACGGCATTGAAACCATTCAAAGATTCGGCCAACTTGGAAGCCGTTTCAAACAATTCTTTGTTATGAGCTTCCAAAGCGGCTTTTTGAGCCTCAAAATAAGCCATGTTAGCTTCAGTAGCGCGTAAAGCCTTCTTTTGCGGCAACAAATAGTTGCGGGCATATCCGGTTTTAACGGTTACTTTATCGCCCATTTTGCCCAATTTTTCTATGTGTTCAAGTAAAATAACTTCCATAATACCCTCCTACATACCGACATAAGGCAACAAAGCAATATAGCGAGCGCGTTTGATGGCGCGAGCCAATTCTCTTTGCTTTTTGGCTGAAACCGAAGTAATACGAGAAGGAATAATCTTGCCTTTCTCTGAAATATAGCGAGAAAGCAATTTAACATCCTTATAGTCAATTCTCAGAGCATTTTCGCCTGAAAACGGACAAGATTTTCTTTTGAAAAAAGTTTGTTTTGCCATGATATTAACTCCTTAAGCTTCTTCAACCGCAGCCATATCTTCATCATTGGCGGCTGTCTCGTTGTTGAACTCTTCAACCTTAACCGTCATGTAACGAATAACATCTTCGTTCAAGCGAATACGTCTTTCATATTCGGTAATAGCGGAGGCCGGAGCCACAATGTTTAACAAAACATAATAACCTTTACGGTTTTTCTTGATACGATAAGCGAGATTTTTCAAACCCCAGTTATCAACTTTAACAACCTCACCGCCTTCAGCTTTGATAACTTCGCTCAATTCAGAAACGAGGTTATTTACTTGAGAGGCACCGAGATCTTGACGTGCAATCAGCACGCTTTCATAATTTGCCATATTAAAATATCTCCTTATGGATTACTCAACAAATGGCCGCCAACAGCGTAAAATACGCAATTTTCGGCCGGTTAATGTATAGCCGAACTTCTGTGAGCCCGGCAAGGGACAAGAGCACTATACATAAAATGGTTTGATTTGCAAGAGTTTTTTTTAAGAATTTGCCGAATAAGTGCTGATTATAAAGATTATTTTAATATTTTTGTTTTATTCTTGCGGCAAAGTAACAGGTTTGAAGGTGTCATATGAAAAGATTTTATATGCTGTTTTTGGCGTTTACAGTCATCGGATTGTGCAGTTGTATTGAAATTGCCGATTTAAGTGATGAGCAAAAAGCGCTTATTGCGATGTATACTCCGCAATGTCATCAGGAAACAATTATCGCCGTCGAAGACGATGAGGGAGAGTTCTTTGTTCCCGGTTGTGTAGATTATG
The DNA here is from genome assembly GCA_017958895.1 of Alphaproteobacteria bacterium. Classification (GTDB taxonomy): domain Bacteria; phylum Pseudomonadota; class Alphaproteobacteria; order RF32; family CAG-239; genus RUG410. The sequence continues at coordinate 2,963 of JAGDBT010000089.1, forward strand.
AAATGTCTGATGAATTGCAGGAACTTATGGAAGTAAAAATGCCGGAAATAAAGGCAGCAGAACCGCAAGAGCCTAAAAAGAGAAAGGCAGTGGTCAGCAACGAAAATAAACGCGTTGTCCGCGAAGTTGTAAAAACCGCCAAGAAACCGATTTATAAAATTAAACCTGAGGAAGTGGAGGGAGAATATCCGACCGTTGAGGTAAATAAATACATAAATCAGGTTATTTTGGAAAACCTGAATACCCATGTATTGGCCTATTGTCGCGGCACGGAAGAAGAAATAGAGATTTGTGTTTCGCGTTTGGAGAATTCCTGCTATGTCAGATTGCCGGAAATTCCTAAATTTGCGGCACAATACGATTATTTGAAAAACGGAACTTATCCGACACGCCGTTGGCGGAACGGTGAATATTTTCCGAGGTGGTAACAAATGTTGGCACACGTTAACACCATAGCTTTTAACGGATTGAATACGCTGGATGTAGATTTGCAACTGCAAATTTCTTCCGGCCTTCCGGCTTTTAATATTGTCGGACTTCCGGATAAAACGGTGGCGGAGAGCAAAGAACGTGTGCGAGCGGCTTTTAATACGATGGGGCTTGAACTTCCGGCGAAAAGAATTACCGTAAATTTGGCACCGGCCGATTTGCTTAAAGAAGGTTCGCATTTTGATTTGCCGATAGCATTGGCCTTGTTGGCCGGAATAGGGGTAATTTCGGCAGAAGATATTAACCAATATATTGCCATCGGCGAGTTGGGTCTTGATGGTGGAATTATGCCGGTTAACGGAGTTCTGCCGGTTGCTATACATGCCAACCGTAACAACAAAGGATTGATTTGTCCTGAAAGCCAAGGCAGTGAAGCGGTTTGGTCCGGGTTAAAGGATATTATTGCCGCACCTGATTTGCTGTCGCTGATTAATCATTTCAAGGGTGTTCAACAACTGCCGATGCCGATAGCCAAGAAAAAGAAAACTCAAATATCCGATTTGGATATGTCTGATGTTAAAGGGCAAGAAACGGCAAAAAGAGCTTTGGAAATTGCGGCCGCGGGAGCGCACAATTTGTTGATGGTCGGAACGCCGGGTGCCGGAAAATCCATGCTCGCCTCAAGATTAGTAACGATTTTGCCGCCTTTAAGCACTCAGGAAGCTTTGGAAACCTGTATGATTCATTCAATTGCCGGCGAACTCAAAGACGGCGAAATAAGTTTTGAGCGCCCGTATCGCGATCCGCATCACAGTGCTTCTACTCCGGCTTTGGTCGGGGGTGGCAGAAAAGGTGTGCCGGGAGAAATATCTTTGGCGCATAACGGGGTTTTGTTTTTAGATGAATTGCCGGAATTCAATCGTTCGACGTTGGATGCTTTGCGTCAACCTTTGGAAACCGGATATGTTTCAATTTCACGCGTTCATTGTCATACACAATATCCTGCCAATTTTCAATTGGTAGCAGCGATGAACCCGTGCAGATGCGGTTATTTGGGTATGGACGGGCAAGAGTGTTCACGTGCACCCAAATGCGCGGAAGAGTATCAATCTAAAATTTCCGGTCCGCTGATGGATAGGTTTGATATTCATATTCAAGTACCTCCGGTAAGTCCGTGGGATATGTCGGAAGTTAAAAAAGGCGAAAGTTCTGAAACAATTCGTCAACGTGTGGTTGCAGCACGTGAAATTCAGCAACAAAGATTCAAGTCTATGGGATATCCGCAATTTCATACCAATTCTCAGCTTAAAGGCGATGTTTTGGAGGAGGTAACCAAACTTGATGATGAAACCAAAAAATTGCTGATAAGTTTTGCCGATAAAATGAAAATGTCGGCCAGGGCCTATCATCGTACACTAAAGTTAGCAAGAACAATTGCGGACTTGCAAAATGAAAAAAATGTGTCTAAAGTACACATTGCGGAGGCATTGTCATACAGATATGTTATGCCGTCCAAACAGGTATAGGAGAAAATATATGATTAAGAACAAAAAAGCAGTGTTATATACATTAACTGTGGCATTGGGGGTAAGTACTGCCGCCGCAGGCATAGCCTTGGCCGAATATGATTACGGCAAGTTCTACGGCTATGAAGAATTATCTGAGCCTCAGCCTTTGATTGGTCAAGTTCCGGTTTATGTGGAAGAACCGCAAGGGATTGTAGCAGGTGAGGAGATTTATGAAGAAGTACCTGTTGCTTCTGCTCCGGTATATAATCCGAAGGACGGAAGTTTGTTCCCGGGCGGCGATTGCCCTAGCTGTCATCCGAAAGATAAAGACGGAAGTTTGTTTCCGGGCGGCGATTGCAAACGTTGTTCCAAACAGAACAAAGCTGTTCCGGGTCCGTGCAATGTATGCGAAGAACGTCGCATAGAGCAGGTGGAGTTACGTAACTATATTCCTTATACTCCGGCTCTGACGGAAGCAATGTACAGAGAATGTTGCCAGATGGCACCGATTTCTTTGGAATATGTTGATTTCCGTATCAAAAATAACGGCGCCGACGGTCCTTATCATTCTAAACTCGGTAATTATCGTTTCCGTATTTTCGGTTGCCGTCGTTTCAGCAAAGAAGCGCATTTGAACAGCGGTCAGATTATGGAGAAAAATTTGAATTTCCGCGGCGTATTTGAAGAAACAGTGGGTGATTGCTATAAAATTATTCCTATGCCTAAAGATTTGTGTTTGCAAACCACTCCTGTTGATCTTCCGGAATATGTTTTGACGGCGGAAATTTCGGATTATTTCATGAATGTTTGTGATGAGTATGATTGGAAGGATGCCGAAAAGAAGGAAAGCCGCAAGGGTTCTTCCGAAATTACCATAACCTGGCGTTTGATGGATTTGACCAAGACGAAGGTTTTCTGGAAAGGCGAAACGACCGGTTACGGCGAACTTTATGAGGGTGAGAAAAACGGCGAAGAAAAGCTTATTGAACGTGCTTTTGCCGATGCCACAAGTAATTTGCGCAGTGCAACAGGTTTTGAAGACCAGTTGATGATAAGAGTTAACCCGTTAGAGTTGGCTACGCAACGTAATGCTTTGATTGAAGAGGAAAGAGCCTTAAATCCGTTAAAATGCGGTTACAGAAAGCAATATGAATGCGAAAAGAACTGCCAAATCAGTCGTCCGGGTGTGGATTTGAATCAGTGCAATACCAACTGTAATTGCAACTGTAATTGTAATTGCGGTTGTAACGGCGGTTGCGGCTGCAACTGCAACAGCTGTGAACAAGGTGGTGTTGTTAGCGAAGGTTGTTGCTCGGGAGGTTGTTGCAACACCTGCGAACAGGGCGGGGTTAGCGGCGAAGGTTGTTGCTCCGGAGGTTGTTGTAACCAAACCATAGAAACTTCGGGTGGTGTATATGTTGAGAATGCGCCTTGTCCGGAAAGTTGTCCTCAGGTAGAGGTCGGCGAAACTGTGGTTGTTGATGAAGTTATAAACGACTGCATTGATGAAAACGGTGAATTGATAAAAGACGGATCCTGCCAAGTTGTTGATGATACCTGGGTTGATACGGGAGATGTTAACTCTCTGGACGGTTTGTGCATTGTAGATGCCAATCCGTGTCAGGCTTTAACCCCTGAAACTGTGTATCGTATGCGTTCTTCGGTTGTTGAAGTCAACAGTCCGAACGGTCGTAAAGGTGCAGGTTTGCTGATATCTGATCGCTATATTTTAACCTCGGGTGATTTGATTGATGCGCAAAATAACAGCTATCTTGTAAAGACGATTCGCAATGTTGATTTACAAGCTCGAGCTATCAGAGTTAATCCGAGCAAAAATACGGCATTGTTAATGCTTGATAAGAGCACGGAATATACGCCTTTGGCCTTAAACCTGAGCTTGCCGGAAGTTGGCAAAAACGGTTTCTTAACCTTGGGTGTGTTGGATGTTAAGAACTTTAAGTCGGGACAGGATTATCTGGAAAACAGTGCTCGCATAGAAGGTTATCGTTACAGCGAAGAAAAAGGTGCGGAAATTATTGCTAATACCTTTGTTCAAAATGTTACGGTAGGCGGTGCTCTGTTCTATAAGAACTGCACGGTAAGCGGTATGGCTCAATCAGGTGTCAGAACCAATGAAGGCCTTGATTCCTTTATTCCTACGGAAACAGCCTTGCGCAGTTTGGGTATAAGTATTTGCGGCCATGAATATGTTGAAGAAAGTCCGTGGCAGCAAACAGTTTACAAGCCTGTAACCGAACAAATTAAGGTTGTTCAAGAAGCTCCTAAGGTTCCTGAACCGAAAGAAGTAAAATAAGAAAACAGCCCCCTCGCGGGGCTTTTTTCGCAATACAGAAGAGGAGAATTATTTATGAAGAGAATATCTGAATCCGGTCGTTCCATGATTGAAATGTTGGGTGTTCTGGCGATTATCGGTGTGTTAACAATCGGCGGATTGGATATAGTGGGAAAGGCCAGACAATCTGCTCAAGTATCAAACTTGGTCGCTGAAATTTCCAGTATTGCGGCAACCGCCAGAAGATTGTCGTGCCAATATGACAGCGGCTATGGTTCATACACGAAAATGATTTATCTTTCGCAGGCTTATTCCGATGCTCTTACTTATAGCAGTAATGAGTTTACGGGGCCGATGGATACCACCATTAAAATAACCGGAGATAAGTCGGCATTCCGCATCAGCGTGGAAGGCCTGGAAGAAGATGCTTGTATGCGGTTGGCTACCACAAATTGGGGTAGCGACAAAATACAGGGTTTTTTAGGGGTTTGCATAGGAACATGTACCGGAGGCAATGGCACAAGCGGCGGATCGGAAGGACTCTCTCAAGCTACGGCCGCAGAAAAGTGTTCGGATAATTCTACGGTGTTATTAAATTATAAGGGTTGCAGATAAAGGAGATTATATAATGAAAAGAGTTTCTCAAAGCGGTCGTTCGATGATTGAAATGTTAGGTGTTCTGGCTATCGTCGGAATACTTACGGTAGGAGGATTCAGCTTAGTTACCAAAGTTAATACCAGCAATCAGGTTAATACGGTGATTGATGAAATCAGCAGTTTGGCACTCAAAGTCAGAGTAATAGCCCGAGATTATCCGGGTGCCAACGGCGATATGACCGAGTATGTTTATAACGGCAGAGCTTATCCGGACAGTTTATCTTATGCCAGTACGGTGTTTACCGGCGGTTCTGATGTTGATTATAAGGTATATTACTATCATACAAACGCTTCTTTATTTATAATTCAGGCCAGCAATCTGAACACGGAGATGTGTATGGAAGTATTGACATCCAACTGGGGATCTCCGTCAACCAACGGATTTATGGGTATAAAGCTAGGAGAAGCGGTAAGCGATTCAAATACCTTGGAAGGTATTTTTAACGGCAGATCATCTTCGGCAATAGATATAGGAACTGCTACAAATAATTGCGGTGATGATAAGACCGTTCAACTGATATACAGATAAAAAAACAACCTGTTCTTAATTGAACAGGTTGTTTTTTTATAATATGACTTTTAGTAAAATTTCCACGAAATTACGTTATTTTCATCACCATCACAAGCGGAGGTTGCCTGACTGATTTGCATAGGAATCGAATAGGTTCCGCCGTTCGGCGAGGCTATATGGGCATTATCGTTGCTGTCGCGCAGATGGAAAGATGCCAAAGATTCCGCTTCATCCTTCTTCACACTGATAGCTATAAGACCTGACGAAGTGCCGGACCCCCAATCCTGAGTTGCCAGGTAAATACAAGCATCCTTAGGAATATAAGTAAAAGTAATTATAAAAGCTTTATTATCGTTATTTTTACGTTTGTCGCTGGCGACCAAGGTGACAGTACCTCCGAAGATGTTATTTTGAACGGTATAAGTGTCACCGCTACCTGAGATTAATTCATCCGGAAATAAATGTGCTTTGCCGATTAACTTGGTGTTATTGCTGGACCCCAGAGCCGCATATGTTTTATGTCCGCCGAAAAGTGCCCGCACACCTGACACAATTTGTGTTACATGGTCTATGGTTTTGTTAACACGGTATTTGGTCATGGCTTTTGAATATCCGGCCAACGCACCGACGGATAAAACACCTATAATAGCCAAAACGCCTAACATTTCAATCATGGAACGGCCTGCTTGGTTAGTCTTCATAATTTTTCTCCTTGCTTGCATTTTATACCAATATAACAAAAAATCGCCAAATCGTCAATTGCTAACAACATATTGAAACATTATTCTTAAGATTGATTTAAGAATATTCAAATTAGAGTTCCTTCGTGAATTTTTAAGAAGGTGGCGCGATTTTCAAGAACTTTGAAATTTGCCACTTCGGTTGAGGTTATCCAGGCTTGCAATCTTAAAGCACTTATTTTCTCTAACAGAGCATCACGTTTTTCATTGTCAAGGTGCGTGGTAACTTCATCGAGCAGCAAAATCGGGGCAAAACCTTTGGCAATTATGTGGCATTTGGTCTGCGCTAAAATAATGCTGATTAAAAGGGCTTTTTGTTCGCCTGTTGAGCACAAATCTGCCGGCAGATTTTTCTTTTTGAAGAATACCTTGAAATCGGTGCGATTTATGCCGTCAACATAGTCATTATACAAAACCGAGTGCCTCTGAGCTGCCAGACTTTCACGGTAATAATCTTCTACATCCAAAGCCGAGTGATTGTTGAGCATTTTTTTCTATGGAACCGTCGAGTTCCAGACGTACATCCGGAAAAACATCATCAGGCTCGGCAGTGATAAAAGTATTGAGCCGGGCAATTTGTTCACGTCGGGCCGCGGCAATTGCCACACCTAAAGCAGCCATGTCGGCTTCCAAAGATTGCAGCCAGTTATAATCCTGACAGCCTGATTTTAAGAGTTGCACCCATTGTCGATAAAGGTGTTCAAAGTCAGCAGTTCTTTTTGCATGTTCATTATCAAAAGCATAGACCAATCGGTCAAGAAAGGCCCGTCGAGGCTGAGTGCCTCCCAAAAACAGACGATCCATTTGCGGAGTTATCCATATGGCGGAAATATATTTGCCTAATTCGGCTTGTTGAATGGTTTTTTGACCGTCAATTTTAACAATTCGGCGATCAATTGTGTGAGATTCGTTATCGTTTTCTTCTCGGGTTAATTTTTGCAGAGTGGTGCCGATAGTGTGTTCTTCTTCGTTTTTTAACACCTCTGCGGCAACACTCCAGGTGTTGTTGCCCAACAAATTGTCTTCCTCGGAAATTCTTTTTATATCGGCCAATTTTGAGCCTCTGAGACCGCGTCCCGGGGTCAAAAGGGAAATGGCTTCCAAAATATTGGTTTTTCCGGCACCGTTTTCTCCGGTAATAACAATCGGACAGATATCAGAATTTATCCGCAAACTCTGATAATTTCTGAAATCAGTTAAAGTCAGGCGTTTTATGCCTGACTTTAAATCTGTTGCTTTTTTTAATTTTGCGGATAAATCGCTCAATTTTTACACTCTCATCGGCATCAATACATAAATGGCGCCGGCATCGGAAGTATCGTGAATAACTGACGGAGAGGAGCTGTCGCTGAAACTGAAACGTGCCGTATCTCCTTTGATTTCAGCCAATATATCCAACAAATAGCGGAAGTTGTAGCCGATTTCCAGCGACTCACTGTCATATGAAGCATCTATTTCTTCAATAGCACTTCCCAAATCCGGACTGGAAGTGGTAATGATAACATGATTTTTGTTGGCTATCATCTTGATGGCACGAGTGCGCTCGGCAACAACTGACACACGGTCAACCGCGGTGGCCAATGTCTTAACACTCAATTCCAAAATTTTATTATTTCCGGTCGGAATAACTCTTTCATAATCAGGATAAGTGCCGTCAATCAATTTTGAGGCCAGAGTTATATCATCAAGTGAAAAACGTACTTTGCTGTCAGATAAGGAAATATTCACCGATTCGGCTGATGTATCATCAAGCAATTTACGAATTTCGCCAACTGTTTTACGCGGTAAAATAACACCTTGCATATTTTCCGCACCTTTAGGCAAAGGCGTTTCAACACAAGCCAATCTGTGACCGTCGGTTGCCACTATACGCAAAACTTTGGTTTCGCCTTCATCTTTAGGATGAATATACAAGCCGTTCAGATAATATCTGGTTTCTTCCGTAGAAGCGGCAAATTGCGTACGATCAATAACATCTTTTAATTCATCACGTTTCATTTCAAAATTGGTCGGCAAACTGTCGGTAGAGATAGCAGGAAAGTCCGCGGCATCTATAGTCGGAAGAGAGAATTTGGAGTGTCCGGATACAATGGATAATTGCTCTTTTTCATCCGGGTAACATAATTCAACATCCGCTCCGTCGGAAAGTTTGCGAACAATATCATAAAGCATGTGAGCCGGTGCGGTAATTGCTCCGTTTTCCAAAATTTTGGCATCGGCAATCTCGGTTATTTCGGTATCCATATCGGTTGCCTTAAAGCTGATGCCGTTTTTATCAGCTTCAATACGCACATTGGAGAGAACGGGAACGGTATTACGTCTTTCCACAATATTCTGCACATGTCCCAAAGTTTTCAATAATATTGCTTTTTCTATCGTAAATTTCATTTTTTTAACACCTGTAAGTTAACTCTGTTGCTAAAGTAGCAAATTTACTGCGAAATAAGAAGTTTAAAAATGAATCTTCAACAGCTTTTTAATTATCCAGAGCATGCTTTAAGGCTTCAATGCTTTCAGACATGGAAGAGTCTTCGATAATAAGCTCTTCAACCTTTCTTACGGCATGCATAACCGTGGTATGATCTCTGTCAAATTTGCGTCCGATTTCCGGTAAGGAACGGGAAGTAAGTTGCTTGGCTAAATACATGGCAATTTGTCTCGGGCGAGCCACATTACGTGCCCGGCGCGAAGATTGCATTTCTTTAACCGAAATATTGAAGTATTCCGCAACTTTCTTTTGAATTTCATCAATAGTGGTTTTGCGATCTATGGAGCGCAACATATCTTTAAGCACATCCTGCGTCATATCCAGAGTAATTTCGTGTCCGGATAATAACAACGAGTGGGCGGCGATTCGTTTTAAAGAACCCTCAAGTTCACGAATGTTGGAAGTTATCTTTTGCGCCAAAAATTCTGCCACATTTTCCGGCAAGGTAATGCCGAGTTGCTCGGCTTTCTTTTGCAGAATACCGAAACGCAGTTCAAAATCCGTAGGCATGATGTCTGCTACCAGACCGCTGTTCAAACGCGATTTAAGGCGATTCTCTATGCCGTCCAAATCATTAGGAGATTTATCGGCCGACAAAATAATCTGTTTGCCGCTTTCAATTAATGAATTGAAGGTATAAAAGAACTCATCTTGTGTTTTGTTTTTGTTGGCCAAGAATTGTACATCATCAATCATCAAAACATCAACCGAACGGAATTGCTCTTTAAAAGCATCGGTATCTTTATAGCGCAAGGCATTCACAAATTTATATAAGAACTGCTCGGCAGAAATATACACCACCGTGCGATTCGGATCGGTTTTCTTTATGTGTTGAGCGATGGCATGCAATAAATGAGTTTTGCCAAGGCCGACTCCGGAATATAAAAACAGCGGATTGAAAGAGATGTTTCTGGATTCGGCAACCCGACGAGCCGCTGCATAAGCAAATTCATTTGTTTTACCGACTACAAAATTTTCAAAAGTGTAGGCGGCATTGAGACGAGCTGCGGAAGAATCCGCTTCGTTACAGGAATTGGCCGTATAATTGGTCAAAGTATAAAGACTTTGCGGAGTTGGGGTTTTGCGAATATGCTTAATTAAAGAACCGTCTCCCGGAGTCTGTACAATAAATTGCAACTCTTTAATTTCCGGATTCTTACGTTCCCAAATTCTATGAATTCGGTCCGAATAATGGGTAATTACCCAGTTTTTCATAAAGGCAGTAGGGGCACACAGACTCATAACACCATTATGTAAAGAATCCACACTTAAAGGTTTTAACCAACTGTCAAAAGCCGTTTCTCCGAATTCCATTTTTAATTGCTTACAAATCTCTTCCCATTGATCATTGATGGATATTTCATTATTATATATTGCTTCTTCGGCCATCTTTCCCGTCCATAAAAAATCAATTAACCTCCGGAAACCGAAAAAATATTCCGCTTTCCATTCTCTTTAGTTCACTTCAAGAGCTCCTTGCTCTGCACCCTCTTTTTTTTGCAAAAAAATCAAAATTTGCAAATCGTGCGAGTGAAAATGTAAATAGATTGTTAACAAGAAAAAACAAAAATTCAAGAGAACTTTTTAAGAACATTGCAATTAAATTTCTTGACAGGTTTTTTTATAGAGTCGTAAGCAAAATGCCGTATTTTACGCAAAAAAACGCGCACCGAAACATAACGAATCGCGTGGCGTTTTTTGTTTTTATCTTAATTTTTAAGCTTATTAAAGAGCTTTAATTTTTTGTGCTAAACGAGAAATCGTACGAGAAGCCGTGTTCTTGTGGAACACACCTTTTTGAGCGGCTCTCATCATTTCACATTCAGCTTTCTTGAAAGCAACCGTAGCGCCTTCCTTATCGTTAGCTGCGATTAAAGCTAAAACAGCTTTAACGAAAGTTCTGACACGACTTCTGCGTGCGCCGTTTATTTGGGCACGTTTATTATTGTGAACGATTCTTGTTTTTGCCGACTTATGATTGGCCATAACTTTTTTCCTATAAAATGTTAATACTAAAATTTTTCTGGTAAACTTTATAACCACGTCGGGGCAGTAAAGTCAACTAAAATTTTTTATATTTTTTTAATTTTTCAGGGTTTTGTTTTTATGGTAATTCTCACAATTAACGGAGACACGGATTCGCGCGCCAGTTCCAAAGTTTCACCTTCGCGATAAAAGAATAAATCGTGTCCGCGATTCCCTTGATAAATCCATCCCAGTTGCGGTAAAGATTCCTGATAAAATTGTGCTACTTTGGAGAAATTTATTTTGCGCGCCGATAAATAAGCTTCCAAAATTCGGGTTTCTTCATTGCCGAAAGATAAATCATCTTGCGTTATCTGATTTAAGCCGTCCATAAGCGGTATATCATCCATACCTTCCACAAAACCCTCTGCGGCCCAACATAAGCCGGCGGAGAAAAATAAGGAAAGAACGGTTGTCAGTAAAAGTTTCATCAAAATCTCCTATTTTTGTAAGGTAGGGCAATAATAAGTTGAACGTCCGGCTTGCGTTATTTTGTGGATTCCCTTGGTTTTGCTTATATCACAAACGCAGTTCGGGCAAGGTTTTCCGGTTTTGTTATAAACACAATGCTTTTCCTGAAAATGTCCGATATCGCCGTCAGGCCGATGATAGTCATGAATGGTAGAGCCTCCGGCTTTTATGGCTTCGGCTAAAACTTCCCTGGTGAATTTTATAATGGATTCGGCTTCTTCTTTATTAACCGAGGTGCACAAACGTTGCGGGAGGATTCGTGACTTATATAATATCTCGGAAGCGTAGATGTTGCCGATTCCGCAAATAATATCTTGCATTAACAAGGCATTTTTAATCGGTACGCGGCGCTTTGCAAATTTTTGCAAAAGATAATCAGCCGTCAGTTTGTTATCCCATGGATCAAGCCCGGTATTTTTGAAACAAGGGTGATTCGCAAGTTTGGCGGATTCGCATAAATCTATCAGCCCGAAACGTCGAACATCATTATAAATCAGCACCGCTTTTGAGGTTTTTATAATCACATGATCATGTTTATCAAGGGACTCGGGCATCACCGGCTTTATATCAATTTTACCGCTCATTCCGAAATGCCAGATAACGGAATAACCGTTTTCAAGTTCCAGAATCATGTATTTGGCAATTCGTTTTAAGTTGATAATTTTAGCGCCGACGATTCGCAAAGCAAAATCGTTTGGAATTTTTACCCGTAATTGCGGTTGTCTGACAATCACATCGGTGATTTTTGCACCTTTGACGGCCTGACTTACGGCATTTCTTATGGTTTCGACTTCAGGTAATTCCGGCATTTAATTCCTCCTTTGAAGCATAATATAATTTATTGCGGGGTTTGCAAACTTCTTGCCATTATTTATAAACAGGGTTAAACTGAAAAAGTTTATGAAGAAAAAGAGATGATTAAGCGAACCAAAAAATATTACGCACCGCAGAACGACAATATAGAACATAAATGCGATTTTCCGGGGTGCGAGGATAAAGGCGAATACAGAGCTCCTAAAGACAGAAGCCTGAAAGATTATTATTGGTTTTGTCTTAAACATGTTCAGGAATATAATGCCAAGTGGAATTATTACGACGGAGAAATTCCCGAAGAGGAGAATCGCCAAAAACGTCGGTTCTACAAAACTTTTAAATCAAAAGTTCGTTATCAGTTCGGTTATGATTTATGGGAAGAGGCTGAAATCTTTTCTGACGGTTATGAAAGTGATTTTGATGACAGTGCTCAATATTCGCGTGATGGAATTTATTTTACGGTTGAAGAGCGCAAACATATAAAAACGCTGGAAATGAATGTCAAAGAAATGAATCCGGATACATTAAAAAAACAATATAAGAAACTGGCAAAAAAATATCATCCGGATATCAATAAAGAAGATGCCGATGCCGAGGAAAAATTCAAAAAGATATCCGAGGCCTATCAAAGCCTTAAAGATAAGTTTGAGCGAATCCCCAATTACGACTTATTTAAGAACTGAATAGACCTTACTTCTTTCTGCGTTACATATTGAAAAATCTTGACAAAATACCCGTTTCCGAGGTATAATAACCACGTTCAATAAGTATTTTGGATAACATTAATAACTACTTCACTTTGTAAGCAGGGTTATGTTAAAGAAAGGAAAAATGCAAATAGTCGGCGAAGAACAGTAACCGGTGTAATCAGTTAAAAAACTCAGTACTGATTTTAACTTTGCGGCACTTCTTTTTTTAATACCGAGAGACAGAGTGGAGATTCAAAGCATCCGTTTGCGAGGCCTGAAAGGGAGTAAGTAAACGGAAAATCGTATGCAGATCTTTGATAGAGCTGGTTTTGAGTACACATTGGTAAGTTTGGCAGATTACGCTCGAAAGATACAACTTGAGAGTTATGTGACATTCGAACAAGACGGTACACCGGTGGTGATCCGTAACGGAAAGCCTGCCAAATCTACCTTCTTCACCGATGGAAACGGCAAATGGGCATCATTAATAAATTCTTCTAAGCCTGAAAAGGTTGAGAAGGCATTGAAGAAGCCTGAAAATCCGGCAATCGTTCTGAAGGACGGCAAGCTAGTGTGCCAGTGGGTACCCATGATAGGCATCAAATGGCACGACGACCGGGGACGTATCTTTTTCCTCATTTCTAAGTGGGATGTACAGGAACTAGAGGCTGATGGTCTGGGATATATCACCGCCGAGTCTGATGGGACTTATGAGAATATCCGTTACATTGCCAATGACGGTACCAAGGAAGTTGAAGTTCCCAACGTGCTTTACAACGAGCGCAATAAGGCTTTCAAAGTCGGTGTAAATGTCAAGGCAATGGCTTATTCCGAGATGCGTAAGCGTTGCAGTGCAGGTATTTTCCGTAAAAATGCCGGGCGGCCTGTTTATGCCAGAAAGTCAGAAACGGGCGAATTGATTATGGCTCATACCTTCGGTGCCTACGAGGCTGCCGAGGTTGCCAAGGGAAACGGTGCCTGGTTGGTTGACTATGTCGAGGGCGGTAATGGCGGTTGGGAAGTTTCCGGTAAGGAGTTTCTTGCACGTTATGAGTTCGCATATGTCGCAGAAGACGGTCGCGCCGTCTTTATGCCTACATCGGCGAAATCTGTATGGGTACATTTGCTGGGAAACTACATTTTCTGCATTCCGCAGTGGGGTGACAGTATGGTAGCTATGACCAATCCCCAAATAAATGTTACCAATCCTGACGATGTGTACGCTTGTTCATATATCGAGTTCTATGGAACCGAAAATGTGAATGGTGCTTACGAATTAGTCAAGGTACTTTATCTTGGGGCGCCCGAGCCTGTTATACTGGAGTTCCAGAAGACACTGGAGGGTTATGTGAATCACACTTTCGGAATCCCAAAAAGTGCGATTTCTGCTTCCAATCTCTCCGCTTTCCTTAAGGAAACAATGGGAGTTCCGGCAGAGCTTGAGGTGTTGCAGAGCAAGGTCAAAAAAGCAATTTAGTATTTGCATGCTAAAAAAAGAGACGTTTCCTTTACGGGAAACGCCTCTTTTTTGTTAAGCAAAGCTGAATTTAGGCGGCTTTATTCATTTTGGTTGCCGCAAATTCATTCATCTTTTCAATGATGTAATTTAACTGTTCATCAGTCAAATACGGAGTCATCGGAATGCTGCAAACAGTCTTGGAAAGTTTTTCACAAACCGGCAAAGAACGAGTGTTCCATTTAGCATAAGCGGTTTGAGTGTTTACCGGA
>JAGDBT010000090.1 GCA_017958895.1 Alphaproteobacteria bacterium
AAAATAAGTCCGGAATTTTTGAAAAGAGTAAAAGATAAAGTTGCGGCGCGCAGCAAGAAAAAATCTTATGAAGGTTTCCGTAATTTTAATCCCGATGAAAATACACCGCTCAGCAGTGCGGATGTCAGAGCTTTTTTGGATACGTTGGACGGATTGGAAAAATTTCGCAAAAGCGGTAATAACGAAATCAGGTTGATATTGATAGATAATCTTATGCAATATTGGGATCAAAAAAATGGTACGGATGAAAATGCGGCCTTCTTAAAAACGGTGGTTAATCCTTGCCAAACAATAGTGCGCAAAATCAATTGGACGAATCTGCGCACGGAATTTCAAGATGCCATCGGGGCACAGGGATTCGGCTTAAAAGATTGGGCATATACTTGCGATAAAGTGGTGAAAGCCGCTCGCTATATCGATATGCCGTATGCTTATGTTACAAGTATTAAGTTATTGAAAAAGGGTATAGTTTATAAGTTGCTAGAAAAACAAAACTTTACGGAAGAGGAGCGGCAACGGCAAAAATATTATATGGAAGCCGTGGTGCATATGTATGATACCAGCCAAGAAAATTTGGATGCCGTGAGACCTTATGCCCGTGAGGTTCGCGACAGGTTGTTGTCGTTTCAATCCGAATATGTCGGAACTCCTATAATTTTACCTTAAAAAAACTGTTGCATTTCACAAATATAATATGTATAACCTTCTCACGAGGTAATTTTAAATAAAGGTATTAAAATGGCAAGAGTTACTGTTGAAGATTGTATTGATAAAATCCCTAATCGTTATGACCTGGTTTTGATTGCGGCTCAACGCGCCAAAGATATCGGTGCGGGTTCACGCATTCAGGTTGACCGTGATAATGATAAAAACTCGGTTGTGGCTTTGCGTGAGATTTCCGAGAATCGGGTCAGCATTGAAGATTTGCAAAGATCTTTGGTTATGGGATTGCAAAAATATGTTGAGGTTGAAGAACCTGAGGATGAAGAAGTTGAAATTCTTTCCGCCGAAAAAGAATTGGCAGATTTGGATGAACAATTCTCCAGCGATATGATTACCGATGAAGATTTGAACAACTCCATGCAAATTCACGGCGAAGATGACGAAGATAATTTGGATTTGGATTCGGACGGCGCCGATATTGACTTTGATGATGCGGATGATTTCGGCGACGAAAACTTTGACGATGTAGATGATTTAGATTAATTTTTTCAAATTAACCTTTATTAAAGCAAAACATATTATCTTCTTGGTATGTTTTGCTTTTTTTTTGAGGGAATAAACCGGTAAAAAGATGCTGAGACAGTATGAACTTGTGGATTTGGTAAAATCTTATGACCCTTACGCTGATGAAGAGGCGTTAAACAGGGCCTATGTTTTTGCTTTAAAAAAACACGGTTCACAGCTCAGAACATCGGGCGACCCTTATTATTCTCATCCGATTGAAGTGGCAGGTATTCTGACTAAATATAAACTGGACTGCGCTTCAATAGTGGCCGCGTTGTTGCATGATACGGTGGAAGATACCGACACCACTTTGGAAGAAATTAAAAATGTTTTCGGCGAACAAGTTGCTCAATTGGTTGACGGTCTGACCAAACTCGCCATGATTGAACAGAAATCCGGCTCCAGCAAACAGGCGGAAAATTTCCGCAAACTTTTGTTGGCAATGTCCGAAGATATCAGAGTGTTGTTGATAAAATTGGCCGACAGACTGCATAATATGCGCACTTTAGGCTTTTGCCCGCCCGACAAACGTGCCCGCATAGCTCGCGAAACTTTGGATATCTACGCACCGCTTGCCGAACGTATCGGTATGGAAGAAGTTAAAGATGAAATGAATGAAATTGCTTTTGCCGAGCTGTATAAAGACGCGCACGATTCCATAGTTGCCCGTCTTAATTTTTTGCGGGAACAAGGCAGCAATATCGTTCCGAAAATCATTAAACAACTTGAAAAAGATATGGATGATAACGGCATAAAATGCACAATAACCGGCCGTGAAAAAACGCCTTATTCGATTTGGCGCAAAATGCAACTTAAAAACGCTTCTTTTGAGCAATTGTGCGACATTATGGCTTTTCGTATTTGCGTTGACACGGTTGCGGAATGTTATCAGGCCTTGGGAATTATTCACAGTAAATATCACATGGTGCCGCGCCGTTTTAAAGATTATATTTCCACCCCAAAACCTAACGGCTATCAATCGTTACATACAGGGGTTATCGGCCCGTTGGATGTGCGTATTGAAGTGCAAATCCGCACTTATGAAATGCACGAGGTAAATGAAAAAGGTGTGGCGGCACACTGGGCATATAAACAAGGACAACGTACGGAGGGCAAAAACTTTCGTTGGATTCGCGAGTTGCTGGAAATTTTGGATCAGGCACAGAATCCTGATGAATTCTTGGAAAACACTAAACTGGAAATGTATAACGACCAGGTATTTTGCTTTACTCCGAAAGGCGATTTAATCGGCTTGCCGGTAGGTTCTACACCGGTTGATTTTGCTTATGCAATTCACTCAAATGTCGGAGATACTTGTGTCGGAGCCAAAATCAACGGTGAGATAAAGCCGTTGCGTACGATTTTGCAAAACGGCGATCAGGTTGAGGTGCTCACCTCCAAAAATCAGCATCCGTCTTTGGAATGGGATCGTTTTGTGGTAACCGGCAAGGCAAAAGCGGCAATTCGTCGTTATGTGCGCATTAACAAACGCGAGCAATTTATTGCACTCGGTAAAGAAATTTTGGAAAAGCTGTTTAAGTCTGAAGACCAAGAATTTTCGGAAAAATTGTTGGTTAATGTGTTGTCGGATTTTGAGGCCGAAACCATCGACGATATTTATGCCAAAGTAGGTGAGGGATTGGTTACCGGTTGGGATGTTTTGCGGGTTGTTCATCCGGGATATCGTCAATCCAAATTGGAAAAGGTGGTTAAAGCCATTAAACTGCCGGTGTTTAAGAAAAATGCCGATAAAAAAGATTCCCTGAAAATACGTGGCTTGATTGACGGTATGGCCGTGCATTTTGCCGGCTGTTGCCACCCGTTGCCGGGCGACAGAATAGTGGGTATTGTAACTACCGGTAAAGGTGTTACCATTCATACGGTGGACTGTGCTTCTTTGCATAATTATGAACAAGAGCCGGAGCGGTGGCTTGATGTTGATTGGGGGCCTGATGCCGAAAACGAAAAACATATTGCCCGTTTGAAACTTATGTTGAGCAACGAGCCGGGAGCTTTGGCAAATGTGGCAAACATTATTGCCAAGGCGGAAGCGAATATTATGAACTTGAATATTACGTATCGGACATTAAGTTATTTTGAGATACTTTTGGATATTGAAGTGAAAAATGTTGAGCAACTGAACGCTTTAATTTTGGCTCTGCGGGCCGAAAAACTAATCAGTCATGTTGCCAGAGCAACTTAAAAACAGGAATTGTTCCGATGCCGGATATTAAAAAATATTGGAAGAGTTTTTTAACCAAGCTTTTATTAAGACTGCAACAACTTAAAGGTACTCCGTATTCGGTGGCGGCCGGTTTTGCTTGCGGTGTGGCGATTTCTTTTACGCCTTTTATCGGTTTTCACTTGGTTTTGGCGGCCATTACGGCTTGGATTATTCGGGCTAATATAGTGTCTTCCGCCATCGGCACCTTAATCGGTAATCCGTGGACCTTTCCTTTTATCTGGATTGCTGTTCTGTCAACCGGCAGATTTTTAATGGGAAATTTTGACCCCGAAACCAATATAAATTTTTTGAAGATATTTACGGCGGCGGGCAGAGCGTTATTAACCTTTAATTTTAAGCATTTCGGTCGTGATGTTTGGCCGATTTTCTTTCCGATGCTGATCGGGTGCATACCTTTTTATATTGCATCGTGGTTTTTATCGTTTAAACTCATACACACCATGTTGGAAAAAATAAACAGAAGACGTCAAAAACGTTTGGCCGCGAAAGGGGAAAAAGATGATACTCGGACTGGGCTGTGATTTTGTTAATATTGAAAGATTAAAACACACTCAAGATTTTGTGCGCCGCTTTAAGCAAAGAATTTTGGGTCCCGAAGAAGTAGAAGAATTTGAAAAACAAGAGTTTTTTGATATTAAGGCGGCTTGCTGTTTGCTGGCAAAATATTATGCCGGTAAAGAGGCATTCGTAAAAGCTTTGGGAACCGGTTTCCGTGACGGAATTTTTTTGAAAGATATCCAAATTCTGCATACCGATTTGGGCAAGCCTTATTTAAAAATAAGCGGCAGAGCGGCCGAGTATTTGCAAAAAATGTCAGACAAAGCCCAAACCTTTATTTCTCTGACGGATGATTATCCGTTTGCACAGGCCGTAGTGGTTATTGAACAGTAAAACAGGCTTATTTTTTGTAAGATTTGCGAATTGTCAGATTTCTTTGCGGGCGGAAAGCGCTAATTGTATGGTTCCGTCATCCATATAATCAAGTTCGGCGCCCATCGGCAAACCTTGCGCCAAAGTGGTGATTTTCAGCGGATATTCTTTCAGGCGCGATAAAAGATAATGAGAAGTAATTTGCCCGTCAATAGTGGCAGGGAGAGCCAAAATAATCTCTTTGATAATTCCGTCATGTAAACGTTCAAAAAGTGGTTCTATGTTTAAATCTTCCGGAGTAACACCTTCCAAAGCGGAAAGTATGCCGCCCAACACATGATATTGACCGCGATAAAGCCCGACTCTTTCCATGGCCCACAAGTCAGCAACATCTTGAACCACACACAAAACCTCGGCTTCGCGAGTTTTGTCGTTGCAAATTGCACAAGGGCAATCGGTGTCAAAATTGCCGCAAATCGGACACTTGCGAATATTATCGGCCACATTTTGCAAGCCGGCTATTAAAGGCAACAAAGATGTTTCTTTTTTCTTGAGTAAATATAAAACAATGCGCCGCGCCGAACGGGTGCCTAAAGCCGGGAGCTTGGCGATAAGTTTTATGAGCTTGTCAATATCGTTGCCTTGCAATTTTTAAGCCTTAAAAAGGAAGTTTCAGACCGCCCAAACCAACACCGTTGGTGGCTTCTTTCATGCCTTCGTTCATCATTTCATCAACTTGGCGATGCGCATCATTATAAGCAGCCAAAATTAAGTCTTCCAACATTTCGACATCGTCGCCGTTCAATAAAGATTTATCAATTTTCAGGCTCTTCATTTCGGATTTGCCGTTCAGCACCACTTTTACCAAATTTCCGCCACTGGTACCTTCACGTTCTTCCATTCCCAATTTTTCTTGAGTTTCCTGCATTTTGCGTTGCATTTGTTGCGCTTGTTTCATTAAACCTTGTATATTTAACATTTTTTCTTCCTTAATCTTCAAAGTTATCCGTAATCGGACTATCGGTTACAAAACTTTCCTGCTCCTCTTCGGCCGCTTCAATACTGCGACGAATTATGGTTTCTATTTTAGCACCGCTGAATTCGTCCAGTATAGCTTTTATTAGCGGATATTCAGAGATATTTTTCTTATCGGCATTCAAAGCTTGGGCTTCTTTGAAAGCCAGAGTTTCGCCGAGCGGTTCATAATCTATATCTATTTTCCAGTTAATTCCGGTGTGTTTTTCCAAAAAGCCGCGCAAATTCATAATCAGGTTTTTATCGGCCTTTTCCGACAAAGCTATATGCATTTGACCGTTGGCAAATTCCTTAAAAGACATATCGTTTTTTACCGCAAACATCAACAGAGGCTGTTTTTTGGCAGTCAACAATTTTATCAAGTCGTTTGTATTTTCCAACACAACATGAGATTCGGAATTTTGCGAAACATCGGTGGCTAAAGGCTGATTGTTTGCCGGAGTTTCAGTCAGAGTTGATTTTTTTTTTAATTCCTTCAGCAAATCTGCAGGAGTAGGAAGCGAAGCCGAATAAGCTATTCGCATCAAAATCATTTCCAGAGCGTCAATAGGCGACAGGGCGTATTGAATTTCACTCAAGCCTTTAATCAGCATCTGCCAGATCTTGGATAATATGTTAATCGGCACATTGCAAAGTTTGGCGCACAAGTCACGGTCTGTTTCACTGAGCGAAACATCATGCAGATAATCAGGAATAATTTTAACTTTGGCAAGCAAGTGCGTTAAATCAACCAAATCTTGCAGGATAAGCTGAGGAGAAGCGCCGTTTGTGTACATTTCATCAACTTTTTGTAAAACGGCGGAAACATCGCCGGAAAGCAATTTTTCATACAAATCGGCGGTTTGATGGCGGTCTGCCAAGCCGAGCATATTGCCGACGGTTTGAGCATCAATTTTACCGTCTCCCAAAACAATGGCCTGATCAAGCATGGATAAACCGTCGCGGGCCGAGCCGTCAGCGGCACGAGCTACCATTAACAAAGCTTGTTCGTCGGCTTCGATATTTTCTGCCGTCAGAATTTTATGGAAAAGCTGCATTAAGGTGTCAACAGACAATCTTTGCAAGTCAAAACGTTGGCAACGAGACAAAATGGTTACCGGAACTTTGCGAATTTCCGTGGTGGCAAAGATAAATTTAACATGCGCCGGCGGTTCTTCCAAAGTTTTCAAAAGCGCATTAAAGGCACTTTTGGAAAGCATGTGAACTTCATCTATGATATAAACTTTATAGCGCGCACTGACCGGTTTATAACGTACTCCGTCCAAAATTTCGCGCATGTCATCAACACCGGTTTTGGAAGCGGCATCAAGTTCAATAACATCAATATGGCGGTCAGCGGCAATAGCTTTGCAATTTTCGCATATGCCGCAAGGATGAATGGTCGGGCCGCCTTTGCCGTCTTCGCCGATACAGTTTATGGCACGGGCAATTAAACGGGCAGTTGTGGTTTTGCCGACACCGCGTATTCCGGTGAGTATGTAAGCATGATGAAGACGATTATTTTTTATGGCGTTGGTCAAGGTTTGAACCAAAGCATCCTGCCCCAACAAATCTTCAAAATTTTGCGGGCGATATTTTCTGGCCAAAGCCACATATTGTTTGTTTTCGTCTTCTTGTGCCATTTTCATTCTTCAAAATTGAGGCGAAGGGACTCGAACCTCGCAGACATCGTTACGGCTGCTTCCTTCCGAACCTGACCGGGTTGGCGACCATGCAATCCCGAGCCCTTCATGAACCTTTTTATATATTGAGCAAATATCACCATAAAGCAAGCGAAAAAATCAACTTATCTCATGTTTAAAAGTATATTTTGAACTGCCACGGCATCTTTGCCGTAAACAATCGGCATATCATAGTAACCGCTCGATAAAGATATTTGCTGATTGTTCGGTTTTAAACCGTAAAATTGTTGAGGTGCGCTTTCCACAATTTTTTCGCCCTCTTCGGTAACCTTTAAAATATCCAATCCGCGTTCATTGTATCCGTCTTCAAATATGCGGAACAAACCGCTCATACCGACATATCCGTAAGGACTTTGTATTTCTTCTTCCATGTTTCTTTTGCCTTTGCGAGAAAGGGCGGAAGCCAAAGTTATGGCATCATAAGCATATATGCTTAAGGCACTCGGTTTTTCGGCAAATAATTCGTTATATTTGGTAGTGAAATGCTTTTGATTTGTTAAAGACATGGACGGGTAAACGGCACCGTACAGCTCGGTTTCTTTGCTTAAACTGCTGTTGGCCCATACCGAAGTGCCCATAAACAATACTTCGGGATACGATACATCGTAATAACTGAACATTGAGGAAATGGCTTTAAGGCGATTGCCCGATTCGGGTATCAGCAAGGCATCAAAATCAATATGACTTCCTTTCATGGCGGTTACCAAATCGGTAAATTCCATGCTGTCTGGTGCATAAAATCCGACTTTTACCAAATTTATGCCGGCGCGGCGGGTAGCCTTAAAGAGCATTCTGAACATGTTTTCGCCGCTCTGATTATCCGGCAGAACCGTGGCTAAACGGGTTCTTCCCTGTGATTGCGCATATTTAACAATGCGATTAAGCTGATCTTCGGTAAGCAAACCCAAGGTATAGATGCCTTCTTGCAAAATTGCCGGTGAAGTTGAAAAAGAAATAACCGGTATATCTTTTGATTTGGCTCGTTTACTGATGGCAGAAACTTCCTCGCTCAATAATGGCCCCAAAATTAAATCAGCATCGGCATCTATGGCATTTTCAACGGCTATTCTGGCGCCGCTGTCCGTACCTTTGGTATCATAGAATTGCACAACCAAACTGTTATTATTGAGGTCACCTATTGCCATGGTTGCGGCATTTTTCATGCTTTGGCCGATAGGTTCGTGTTTGCCGCTGAGCGGCAAGAGCATGGCAACGCGAAAACTTTCAGTGTTTCCCAAGTCAACTTTTGAATAATCGGTAGTTTCCGAAAATTCGGGAACCAGACTCTTTGAAAAATATTGGTGAATCTCATCAGAGGTTGTCTTTTTTTGCAGATAAGTACAGCCGCAAATCAATACACACCACAAAATTACAGCAATTTTTTTAAACACTTGCAATTTTCCTCAAAATATAAAACAATACAACACTAATAATTCCAAATAATTCGTTTGTAAAGTTAAAGTTTAAGAAAATGTTAAGAAACGGTCTTTATATCATCGCCACACCGATAGGCAATCTGCAAGATATTTCGGCTCGGGCAATTGAAATTTTGCGACAGGTTGATGTCGTGGCTTGCGAAGACACCAGAGTGTCGAAGAAATTGTTTTCGTTGTTGGGTATAGGTTTGCAAAAAAAATTTATAACCTATGAAGACCACAGTGAAGATAAACAGGCGCAAAAACTGATTGATATCATAAACGAAAATAAGTCTGTAGCTCTTATCAGTGATGCCGGTTCGCCGCTGATTTCCGATCCGGGCTATAAATTGGTTCGCAAGTGTCGGGAGCAAGATGTTTATGTTACGGCAGTGCCGGGAGCGTGTGCGGTAATAACGGCGTTGCAACTTTCCGGATTGCCGACCAATCGGTTTATGTTTGCCGGATTTGTGCCTAATAAAGAGAAAGCGCGGAAAGATTTGTTTTGCGAACTGAAAGATATAGACACAACTTTGGTTTTTTATGAAACGGCACCGCGATTGTTGAAAACTTTGGGAGTTATGTCAGAGGTTTTTGCAAAAAGAGAAATTGCCGCGGCCAGAGAAATAACCAAACTTTACGAAGAAGTTGTGAATGGTGATGCCGAGACGGTTATGGCGCATTTTGAGGAAAATGAGCCGCGAGGTGAATTTGTGTTGATGGTTGCACCGCCGCAAGCGAAAAACGAATCGGCAGAAAATTTAAGGCAGATTTTGGCCGAACGCTTAAAAACTACCTCGTTAAAGACAGCGGTTAAAGAGGTGTGTTCGGAGTTCAATATAAGCAAAAATGAAGTATATGCTTTAGCCTTGGAGCTGAAAGATGAAAAATAACCGCAAAGGAAAATATGCGGAATTTATGGCTCGCTGTTATATGATGCTTCACGGCTATCGGATTGTTCGCCGCAATTATGTAACGGGGCGGGGAACGAACGCCGGTGAAATAGATTTTGTGGCGACAAAGGGGAAAACTCTTGTTTTTGTTGAGGTTAAACAGCGCAGAACTTTGAATGATGCCGCTTATGCCATCAGCAATAAACAACAAAACAGATTGATCGGAGGCGCACAAAGTTTTATAAAAAATAATCCGCAATATCGAGGTTTTGACTGTCGTTTTGATGCAATTTTAATCAGTTTGCCTTTTCGTATCAGGCATGTGGAAAATGCCTGGTCGGCATAATGTATATATCACGATATTTATTCTTGAAATGTTTTTTTTGAGGTGCTATAAGAAAACCTGCTGACAAAATATAGGAGTGCATTGTTATGATTCAAATGCCGGAAAATTTGGTTGAAATGGCCCTAAAAACCATGGGAGACCGCTGGAAAGTGATGATTATTCAAGAACTTATGGATGGGACGAAGCGCTTTGGAGAAATAAAAAAAGAGCTCGGAGCCATTACACAAAAGGTTTTAACCGCTAATTTGCGGGCTTTGGAAGAAAAAGGAATTGTAATTCGTAAAGTTTATGCACAGATTCCGCCAAAAGTTGAATACACTCTTACCAACTTGGGATATAGTCTGAAACCGGTTTTGGATTCCATGCGGGAATGGGCAGAAGAGTATTATAATCAGAATGTTAAAGGACTTGTGTCCTGTTTAAGCTGAGAGTTTTTTTGTTTGTAAAGAGCCGGTGTGTGACCGGCTTTTTGTATATTTGTAATATTTCGTAACATATTTTTAAAAGTATTAAGGTTAAATGTATGGTATATATTTAACAGTTTTTGTAATCAGCTGAGAAAAACAAAAGGATTTTTTATGAGTAAAAATATAAAAGTCGCTGTTATCGGCGCGGGAATGATGGGGAAAAACCATCTCAGAACCTATAAAAGTATGCCGGGCGTGGAATTGGTCGGAGTTTATGATATTTCTCCGGAAGCCACAAAAGCCGCGGCGGAAACTTTCGGAATTAAAGCCTTTAGTTCAATGGAACAGGTAGCCGCAAAAGTTGATGCGGTTAGTGTTGTTACAACCTCGGTAACGCATGCCGATGTCGGAGAATTCTTTATGAACAAAGGCATTCACTGCATGATGGAAAAACCTTTGGCAACCACGGAAGAAGAATGCTTGCGTTTGATTGAGGCCTCTAAAAAGAATAATGTTGTTTTGATGGTCGGACATATTGAACGCTTTAATCCGGCTGTTGAACAAATGGGCAAGTTGCTTTCCGATACCTCTAAGATTCGTTCGCTGACGGCGCAACGTATGTCGGCGGCCAGCGGTCGTATTACCGATGTTGATGTGGCTATGGATTTGATGATTCACGATGCGGAAGTTATTCTATCTTTGGTAAAATCTCCGGTGGTGAATATTCAGGCGGCTTCGGTTAAAACCAAAGAGAGCCCGGACGGACGCGATTATATTACCGCTTTGTTGGAATTTGCCAACGGGGCTACGGCCAATATTACGGCCAGTCGCATTACTCAGGCTCGAGTTCGCACTTTAACGGTGACTACCGATACAAACTATATTGATATGGACTTTATTAATCAGAGTATTAATGTTCATACACAAGGCCGCATGCCGTATGTTAATCAGGAAGAAATTCCGGAATGGATGAATTACGGTTTGAAGGGTAGTGTGGAGCAGTTGTTTATTCCGACCAATCAACCGTTGTTGGCGGAGTTGATGCACTTTATTAAGTGTGTTAACGGTGAAGCAACACCGCGGGTTGACGGTGAGCAGGCTTTGGCAGCCTTGAAAGTAATTTGGGAAGTGGAGCAAAAGTTGGGTTTGCTCTCCTCAACGGGTAAACAAGCCAAAAAAGCAGTAAAAGCAGCATAGTTTTTACGAATCGGGTTGATAAAAAAGCCAAACGAGTGAATTCGTTTGGCTTTTTTATATATAAGTAAAATTTTTCGCGTTCCCGATTCGGATGAATTTGAGACATTTGAACGCTCGGACAAATAAAAAAACCGAAAAAAGTCTATCCTGTGTAAAATTTTTAAATTTTTTTTAAAATTTCGCAATAAATTGTTTTTGCGCAATATTTTTTCTTTTAAAAAACGTTTCTGACAGAACAAAAAAGGAACAGTTAAAAAATTGCTAAAAAATCCCATTGAAACCCATAAAATACCATGTTATACCATTTAAATAATATGAACGATTAGGGGAACCGATATGCGTAAAGTGTTTCTGTTTATGGACACTATAGTCAATAAAGTGGACGCCAAGGGGCGGGTTTCGCTGCCGGCTGACTATCGGGCCATCGTTAAAGAGTTATCAAGTGAAATCGTTTGCTACAGAAGTCTTTCCGCACCTTGTATAGAAGGGTGTTTGGAAGATACGTTGGATAAACTGGCCAATGAAATTGAAAATTCTACCGACTTTTTCTCGGAAACTCAGGATAATGTTACAAATTTGGTCTTCGGTGATGCCAAGCGCTATACGTTTGACAGTACGGGTCGGATTATGCTGAGCGATAAATTGTTAAAACATGCCGGGATAACCGATACGGCGGTATTTGTCGGCAAGGGGCGCAAATTCCAAATTTGGAATCCGGAAAATTGGGAAAAAGAAGAAAAGAGAATCCGTGCGGAAGTATTAAAAAATCGCCCGGTATTGAAAACGGGAAAGGATTCTTAAATATGGCAGAGCAACGGCAGAAACATGTTCCGGTGATGTTAAAAGAGGTTTTGGAAAATCTCAAACCGCAAAAAGGCGAGATATATGTTGATGCCACTTTCGGCCACGGCGGCTATACAAAAGCCGTTCTGGATTCTGCAGTATGCAAAGTAATTGCTTTGGACAGAGATCCCAAAGTGAGAGTCAGAGCCAATGAGTTCAAAAATACCTATGGCGAAAGATTTGAATTTCGGGCAGGTAAATTCGGAGATTTCAGTGACTTGGTTCCGGAAAAAATCAACGGAGCCGTATTTGATATCGGTGTTTCGTCAATGCAACTTGATGAGGCGGAACGCGGTTTTTCTTTTTCTAAAGAAGCCCCGTTGGATATGCGTATGTCATGCGAAGGATTGAGCGCAAAAGATATAGTCAATTCGTATGGCGAGAGAGAGTTGGCCGATTTGATATATGAATACGGTGAAGAGCGCAAATCGCGGCAGATAGCCAAGGCTATTGTCGAGTATCGGCGCAAAAAAAGAATAGAGACAACTACGGAGTTGGCAAAAATTATTTATGAAGTCGTGCATCACAGAGCAGGTGAAATTGATCCGGCGACCAGAACTTTTCAGGCATTACGTATAGCAGTTAATGATGAACTGGGAGAATTGGAACGCGGTTTGCAAGGTGCGGCTGAGCGATTGCTTTCGGGCGGACGTTTGGTGGTGGTTGATTTTCACTCTTTGGAAGATCGTATCGTTAAGAATTTTATGAAGGAAAACGGCGGCAAAAAAGTGCGTATATCCAAATATGCGCCGGAGCTTTCGCCGCAGGACGGATTGTTTTCCGAAGTTTCAAAAATTATTGTTCCGACAGTTGAGGAGTGCAAGGTTAATCCTCGGGCAAGGTCGGCAAAATTGAGGTCAGCGGTCAGGAGATAAAAAATATGATTAACATAAAAACGGCGATTCTGGGACTATGGTTTATGGTTACTTTGGTAGTGGCTTTGGGTTCTTCTATTTTGAAGAATAAAGTACAAGTTTTGGAACGTCGTTTGGCAACAATTAACGGGGATATACAAAAGGATATTGCCAGCATTCATGTTTTGAATGCCCAATGGAGCTTTGTAAATACGCCGGAAAGATTGCGCAAACTCGCTTATGAACAATTATCTCTGGAAAATGCGAAACCTGAACAAATTATTAACTATTCTGCGTTACATTTCAATTATGAAAACGAAACCGCTCCGTCAGCGGCACGTACCAATAAGAAGAATTTAACCACTTTGGTGAACGCAGAAGTTAAGAAGAAATAAAGATGAGCTTTAATGTTAGTTTTTCTAAGCGGAATACTGAGAAATTCTATCTTCCGGGGCAGGAGATAAAAATTGCCCGCGGCACCATTGCGCCTAAAAGCTATACCACCGAAAGCGATAATGTATTAAAATGTCGTCAACGCACATTTTTTGCTTTGTGTTGCTTTTTGGCAGTGTATTTTTTCTTATGTTTCAGAGTCGGTTATGTGTGTTTGAATAAGGGTGTTAACATCGATACGGCCATTTCGGATGCCGGCGATACGGATATAATTCGTTTTAAGAATCCGGTAAAACGGGCGGATATTGTTGATCGTAACGGCGAAATTATTGCCACCTCGCTGCCGGCGGTTAATCTTTATGCCAACACCAAGAAAATCGACAATCCGGAAGATGTGGCAGAAAAGTTGAATTATATATTTCCGGAAATTTCATATGAAAGATTGTTTGGTTTATTGAGCCGTCGCAGATCTTTTGTTTATTTGAAACACAGTATATCTCCAGCGCAACAATCACAGGTTAACGATTTGGGAATACCGGGATTGGAATTTGAAATTTGTGAAACAAGAATTTATCCGCACAAAAATCTGTTTTCGCATATTTTGGGGCAGACCAATACGGATAACGAGGGCATTTCCGGATTGGAAAAATATATGAATGAACGTTTGACAACTTCCACAAAACCTCTTTATTTGTCGGTTGATTTGGGAGTACAAAATCAGATTCGCGACGAGCTTATTGCGGGAATTAAAAAATTCGGAGCGGCCGGAGCATCGGCTATTTTGATGGATGTGAAAAGCGGTAAAGTTATTGCTTTGACTTCGGTACCAGATTTTAACCCCAACGACCTTGATTCAAAAATAGAACAGAAAACGAAATTTAATTTTGCGACTAAAGGAATTTATGAAGCCGGTTCGGTGTTTAAGGTTTTCAATACGGCGATGAGTTTAGACAGCGGAAAGGTCAAAATCAGCGATAAATTTGATACATCTCATCCGGTTAAACTCAGAGGTATTACGGTCAGAGAACCGCATGGTCCGATGGGAAAACTTACGCCGGAGGATATTTTGGTGGAATCTTCCAATGTGGGATCTACCCTGGAAGTTATAAAGGTAGGCAAAAAATATCAACGGGAATTTTTACAAAGCATAAATATGGATAAAGCGTTATCGGAATTTGAAATTCCGGAAGTGGCAAAGCCGAATTTCAAAAGTGAAAAAGATTGGCGTGACGCAACCATGGCAACGGTCAGTTACGGATATGGAATATCATCTACGCCTTTGCATATAATTTCGGCCTTTTCGGCGATTATAAACGGTGGAATTTATCATCAGCCTACATTGTTGAAAGATGTTAAAAGAGAAGGGGAACGGGTAGTTTCTGAAAAAACTTCTCAAACCATGCGTTCTATGTTGAGAGCGGTGGTGGTTCGCGGAACCGGAAAAAAAGCCAATGTCGAAGGTTATCAGGTTATAGGTAAAACGGGAACAGCCGATAAACTTAATGAAAACGGCGGTTACAATCACAAAAAGAGTATTTCTACCTTTATTTCAGCCTTTCCGGAGAAGGATCCGCAGTATGCTCTTTTGGTGGTAATTGACGATCCGAAAGGCAGTAAAGAAACATTCGGACACACGGAAGCCGGTTGGAATGCGGTTCCGATTACCCGCAATATTATTACTTCCGTGGCTCCGCAATTAAATGTTAAGGCCGATTTTGATTTGCAAAAACAAAAAAGTATTGTTGATGCGGCCTATAAAATGGCAAAATAAAACTAAAATTTATAAAAATAATGCACAGTTTTTAACTTTATTGCTATTTTTTTTATTTTTGTTATTGAAAAATTTACCAATATTACTTAAGTTAGACAATGTATTAGTTGTTATACTATTCGAGTAGACACTAAAATGTAAAAAAAACCATATGGAGAAAATATAATGAAAAAGCTTTTAAGTTTGTTTGTAGCTCTCGTAGCTCTGTCCGGTTGTTCTATGTTCAGTTCCGATGGCGGTTTGTTCAGCGGTGCTGATTGCGAATCAAAGTGGGCTCGTGAGTTTGCTGAAAACACAACAGATACAGTATTCTTTGCTTTTGACAGTTCTGAATTGACTGCTGAAGCTAAGTCTGCTTTGGATACTCAGATTGCTTGGTTAAAGCGTCATGAAGTAAATGCTATTGTTCAAGGTTATTGCGATGAACGCGGTACTCGTGAATACAACTTGGCTTTAGGCGAACGTCGTGCTAATGCCGTTAAGCAGTATTTGGTAGACAATGGTATTGCTGAAAGCAGAATTTCTACCATTTCTTACGGTAAAGAAAGACCGGCCGTATTCGGAAGCAATGAAGCGGCTTGGGCTCAAAACCGTCGTGCCGTTACGGTTATCAGCGCTGCTGAATAATTTTAAGCACGGAAAAATATTAAGGCGCAACTTTGTTTGAAGTTGCGTCTTTTTTTATTAATTGTTGTACTTATTGCAAAAATATTTTATAAGAGAAGAAGTTTAAGCTTAAAAGGGGAATTTTCATGAACAGAATATTTTTATCGTGCAGTATAGTCATCGCTTGTCTGTCGGTGTTAAGCAAAGCCGGCGCGGCGGAATTGGAACAAGAATTAAAAGCACTGCGCGAGGATGTTCAAATTTTGCAAAGACAGGTTTATTACGGCAATGAAAAAGCTGATAAGGCTGTAGGGGCAGAAAATACCGCTATTCGCGATAAAATTAACGAATACGGCTCGGCAATTCGCAAAATGGAAGGTCGTCTTGATGAATTGGAACACAAATTAAAAGAAAATGCCGAGGGTTTGACTAAGCTCAACAGAGATATTGATATTCGTTTAAAAATTTTGGAGGGTCGTCAGGTTCCGGATTCGTTGAGCGCACCCGCTCCGAAAATCAGAGAAACCTACGATGCTCCGGTGGCTTTGAATGCCGCAACTTCCGTGGTCGGAGACAGTATTCACGGTCGTGATTTGGCACCGTTGGACGGAGAAATTGTTGAACCCAAAAATGTTGTTAATGCCAACACGGCCGAAACCATGTATAAAAACGGTATGGATGCTTTTGATAACGGCTTTTATGATGAAGCGGAATTGGCTTTTGAAGATGTTTTGAAACAGTTTCCTTCTCATCAATTAGCGGGGAATGCGCAATTCTGGCTTGGCGAAGTTTATATGCAACAGGGAGATACCAATAAGGCTAAGGCGGCGTTTAAAGACGGTTATGAAAAATATAAAAACGGCAATAAAGCGGCTGACAGTTTGTATCGTTTGGGTATAATCCTGAAAAATACAAATGAAAAAAGAAAAGCCTGCGTGGTGTTTATGAGTTTTAATGATGAGTTTCCGAAGGCAAATGCTGATTTGAAAAATAAAGTAAAGGCTGAAATTAAAAAACTCGGATGTAAATAGTGCATAATTTTTTGGTAAAACATCACTTAAAAGAAAAAGAAATAGCGGTCGCGGTTTCCGGCGGAGCCGATTCGTTGGCACTGGCCTTGATGGCCAGAGAAGAATTGGCGGTTTACGGCTATAAAATCGTTGCTTTGACGGTTAATCACGGCTTGCGTGCCAGTGCGGCAAAAGAAGCGGAATATGTAGCCAAAGTGATGGCATCGCACAATATTGAACATCATATTTTAACATGGAAAGGGCAGAAACCCTGTGCCGGAATTGAGGAAGCGGCGCGTTTGGCCAGATATGATTTGCTTACCGGTTGGTGTAAGGAACACAACATAAAATTATTGATGGTGGCACATCATCTTTATGATCAGGCAGAAACCTTTTTAATGCGCCTGCAACGTGGCAGCGGTTTGGAAGGTCTGTGTGCCATGCGTGAAGTAAGCGAAAGACAGGGAGTTAAAATTTTGCGCCCGCTTTTGTATACTAACCCTGAGGAATTGAAGATTTATCTGCAGAAAAAAAATATTGAGTGGATAGAAGACGAATCCAATAAGGATAAGAGCTTTCTGCGAAATAAAATCAGGGCTTTTTTGCCGATTATGGAAGCGGAAATCGGAGTTACACCGCAAAAAATTTGCGAGGCAGTCAGCAATTTGCAAAGTGCGGAAGAGTTTATAGAAAACCGAATCGCCGCAGTTTTTGAGCGGCAGGTGCAGAAAGATTTTGCTACGGTTTACAGTTTTAAGTACGGCGATTATTTGACTTGGCCGCGGGAAATAAAATTTCGGA
Organism: Alphaproteobacteria bacterium; assembly: GCA_017958895.1. Taxonomy (GTDB): domain Bacteria; phylum Pseudomonadota; class Alphaproteobacteria; order RF32; family CAG-239; genus RUG410. The sequence goes on from JAGDBT010000090.1 coordinate 17,596, forward strand.
TTATTTCGGAATTGTGTCGCAGAGTTTATATTCCCCGAGCCGAAGCGATTTTAAACACAATTGAGCTTTTGGATAAACAACCTTTTAACGGTTTAACTTTAGGCGGTAAGGAAATTTTCGGGGCTTACGGCAGAATTTGGATAGTACCGGAAATGCAGGCTAAACACAAGGCTTCACGCAAACAATGGAAAGAATTTACACAAACTCATCAGGAATATCAAAAAAAGAAAATTCCTCATAAGGCAAGAATAGCGATTTTATGTGGGGAGAATAAGTCGTGATATATGATTCGTTAAAAGATATATCAGCTGAGTTTGAGGTATTTCTGTTTGATGCTTTCGGAGTGTTTTGGGAAGGAAACGATTTTTATCCGAACAGTTTAAGTCTTATGAAGGGGCTCAAGGATAAAGGAAAAACTGTGGCAGTTATTTCAAATTCTCCGGAAAAAATTGAAGATACGACGGATTTTTATAATCAAAGAGGCTTGTTTAAGGGATGCCATTATGACTATCTGATTACTTCCGGAAATTTGGTTCATGAAAAAATAGAGACAGGAGAAATTACTTTTGCGAGCGTTAAGAATCCGAAAAAATATTTTGTTATAGGCGATGATCACGAAACTTTTGCGGATAGTATTTATGAACGGGTTTATAAGCCGGAAGCGGCGGATTTTATATTTTGCGGCACTCCGTATGTTTTTAAGGATGATATTGAAAATTATCCGCAATACAAAAAGTTTTATTGGCCGACAAAGCTTGATGAAAACGGCGAGATTTGCGCTTGGAATACGGAAACCGTAGAACCTTTCCGGAAACGGGTGGAAGAGATAAGCAAATTACACAAGCCTATATTAAATCCGAATCCGGATTTTACCGCTAAGGTCGGGCACAAAATGGTGCCGGGGTCGGAGGCGGTTTTTGTAATAAGAAACGGTACGATTGCGGAAATGTTCAGAAAAAAAGGTTTGGAAGTTTACGAGTTTGGAAAACCGCATGCGAATATTTTTGAATATACATTTCGTATTTTGCAAAATGACGGGATAAGCATTGATAAAAAACGTTGTTGCATGATAGGAGATACGGTTCGCACCGATATTAAAGGAGCAATAAATGCGGGAATTGTTCCGGTGTTGTGTGTTGAAACGGGGGTTACCGCCGAAGCGGTTTTAAATGGACAAAGTGTTGAAAGCATTTGCATTCAGGAAGGTATTGAGCTAAAACAAATAGTGCAGATAAAAAGTATTGCCGGAGATTGATATAAATTCTCGGCATTTTAGAAAAAAGGACTGTAAAATGAGTAGAGTTATCACTTTAATGCCCGTCAGATTGGCCGCTACCAGACTGCCAAATAAGCCTTTGCGGGTTATTAACGGCAAAACTTTGGTGCAACGGGTTTATGAAAATGTTAAAAATGCTTTGAATACGGATATTGCCATAGCTGCCGGCGATCAGGCGATTGTTGATGAATGCAAAAAATTCGGTGCAACGGCTATTTTAACCGATGCAAATCTGCCAAGCGGTACGGATAGAATTGCCGCTGCTTTGAAAATTTTGGATCCGGACGGCAGTAAATATGATATTGTTGTGGATTTCCAAGGAGACAATATTAATGTAGATCCGAAAGTTACCATGCCTTTGGTGGAAATGGTGGAGCGCACGGGTTGCGATATTGCGACTTGCGGCATGATTATTAAAAACGAAGAAGATAAAAATAATCCGAATGTGGTTAAAATCGTTATGGGGTTAAAGGAAGGCGAAAAAGAAGGACGTTGTTTGTATTTTACCAGAGCAACGGCACCTTATACGAGAGATCCCGATAAATGTAAAAATCAGGATTTGTATTATCACATCGGTATATATGTTTTTAAGGCGGCATCTTTGCATAAAATGGTGTCATTACCGACCGGAGTGTTGGAAAAAAGAGAAGCTTTGGAACAACTCAGAGCTTTGGAAAACGGTATGGAAATTCGAGCCATGCTGGTTGATAACATTAAATTGGTGCAGGAAGCGCCGGCGGATATCAATACGGAAGAAGATTTGGTTAATGCCTTGCCTTATATAAAATAGCAAAGCGGCCGCTTTTTAGCGTTTGCGACAGGTAGCATTTTTTATTAAAATATCACAAAGGTCGGCAAAAGAAATTCCGGCATATTTGGCTTGTTCCGGAACCAAAGAGAGTTTGGTTAAACCCGGATTGGTGTTAATTTCCAACAAAACCACTCCGTCATCGGGATTATAGCGAAAATCACAACGCGAAAGGGTGTTACAACCCAGTGCCATGTGAAGTCGGACCGCATAATCTTTGGCTTTTTCTGCAACATCTTCGGGAATTTCCGCCGGTAAAATATGCTCGGTAAGACCGGAGGTATATTTGGCATTATAATCGTAAAATTCGTTTTTGGCGCGCAATTCGGTAACCACATAAGCCTTATTTAAAAGGCACATAACCGTCAACTCCTGTCCGGGTATATATCGTTCAACCAAAATTTCATCTTTATATTCGGAAAGTTTGATTTTGGCTGTGTCAGTTGGTTTTTTGATAATATAAACACCGACACTGGAGCCGTCGGATACCGGTTTTACAACGTGCGGATAGGGTATGGCAGAGCCCTTTTGCAGATAAGTCGCAATATCGGTTTTTTCCGCCGCGGCGGTTTTAATGCCCAAACTTTGCGCAATTAACAGAGTTAAATATTTGTTCATGCCGGCAGCGGAAGCATAAAGTCCGGAATGCGTATAAGGAATTTGCAACATATCCAAAAAGGCTTGAATTTCGCCGTCTTCACCCCAATTGCCGTACAGGCCGTTAAAAACCACATCGGGCTTTTCTTCTTTTAGGACTTGCAGAAAGTTCCAAATATCGGTCAAATCATGTTCAATAACCTCGTATCCTTTGGAGGTAAGGGCCTGATAAATATCATCTTTTGAAGATATACTGACCGCTCGTTCGGCCGAAAAACCTCCGTAAACCAATAAAACTTTCCGCCCCATTTATTTTTTCCTTTATTATCTGAATTTTTCTGCTATTGTAAGGACAATTGTTTAAGGAATGGCTAAGACTATGAGACGATTTTTGATTTTTGCAACGCTGTTTTTTTTGTTTGCGGGTAATGCCGAGGCACTGCGCGTAAAACAGGATATGCAAACCACAATAGGTTTTTTTGATGCATGTGAACAAAGTTTGACTTACGGTTTTTATAATGACCATGATTATGATATAAAAACCACTTTGAAAACAACCGGAACTTTTGGCGTTTTATATCCTTTCGACGGTATGTATCATTCGGTAGGAACTTATGAAAACGAGCAGTTTTTTCCGCAGAATCATTTTCAGGAATTACAGTCGCGTTTTCATCATCGCACCAAAGAAATTGTCTATGAAAACGGGGTGCCGATAAAAAGAATCAGCGTAAAAGATAAATATAAAAAGATTGCCGAAATAAGAACGGATGCGGAAAAATACGGGCATACCGTGGACTTGCTTTCAACATTGGCCGGTTTGGTTGAACAGATGTTGCGTACGGGAAAATGCGATTTTGAAAAATATTCGTTCAACGGCAAAAAATATTCGCTGTTAAAAATCAAAGATTTGGGCAAAGAAAGAATAAAAACTCCGTATTTTTCGGGGCGCGCTCGCAAATGCGAATATCATTTGGAAATTTTAAAAGATGCGGAAGCGGGATTTTTGCTGGATAAAGATGTGCCGATTTATCTGTGGGTATTAAATGACAAGAAAAGCGGAGCACCTTTTGTGGCTAAGGCGGAAGTTAAAAAAACTCCGTTCGGAAAATTAAGTTCTTTGACTACCAAGTTGGAGGTCACGAAATGATGAGAAAATCAGAGTTATTGTTGCCGGCCGGTTCTTTGCTGAAACTTAAAACGGCAATATTATACGGTGCCGATGCCGTTTATGCCGGAACACCGGATATGAGTTTGCGTACGCAATCCAAATTTTCGCTGGAAGATTTGCAAGAGGGCATAGAATTTGTGCATGCTCACGGCAAAAAAATTTATCTGACCTTAAATTTATATATTCACAATGAAGAGGCAAAAAAATTGCCGCAATTTGTGGAAACCTTAAAAAAACTGCAACCGGACGGAGTGTTGGTGGCAGATCCGGGAGTTTTTTATTATTTGCAGCAGAATGCGCCGGAACTTAAACGTTTTGTTTCTACTCAAGCCAACATTTGTTCGGCGCAAACCGTAAAATTCTGGCAGTCCATGGGAGCTTCGTTGTGTGTATTGGGGCGAGAAGTTACCTTTGCCGAAATGAAGGAAATTCGTGAGGAATGTCCGGATATAAAATTGGAATGCTTTATTCATGGTGCTATGTGTATGTCTTATTCGGGCAGATGTCTGATTTCCAATTTTATGGCAGATCGCAGTGCCAATAAGGGCAAGTGTGCGCATTGTTGCCGTTGGCACTATAAAATGCACTTGCGCCTGAAAGACGGCACGATTAAAGAAATCGAAATAAATGAGGATAATGCCAAGGCCTTTGAATTTTTGCTGGAAGAAGAATTTCGTCCGGGAGAATATTATGAGATAGTGGAAGACGAACACGGCGGATATTTGCTTAATTCCAAAGATATGTGTTTAATGCCGCGGCTTGCGGATATTTTGGCCTTGGGTATAGATTCGCTGAAAGTTGAGGGGCGCAATAAAACGGAATATTATGCCGGAACGGTGGCCAGAGCTTATCGTCAGGCAATTGATGACTATTATGCGAATCCGCAGGAATGGCATTATGAAAAGTATATGAATGAACTTTATGCTTTGCAGAATCGCGGGTATTGTTTGGGTTTTCATGACGGAAAATTGACCGAGATAAGTCAAAATTATGAATATACCCGTACTTTGGGTGAGTGGTTGTTTGCCGGCTCTATTGTGGAATGGCAGGGCGATGAGGCGATTTTTGAAATTCGCAATTATATCAACAGTGGGGAAAGCATAGAATTTTTGGTGCCGGGCGGTTTGGAAAATTTAAGTTTGACTTTAAGCGAATTTGAAGATGCGGAAAGCGGTGAAATAACTCCGAGAGTTTCGGCGGGAGAAGAAAAGAAAATTCGCATCAGACCGGATAAATGGCCGTTGAAGATAGAAAAAATCAAAGAAATGTTGCCGCAATATACGATTGCCCGTAAATTTCAGGGACTAAACGGTGAAAATCAGGAAATGTATGAGCGCAAAAAGGCGGAATTTGCCGAACTTATAGAAAATTGTCCGGCGGAGGAATAGATGAAAGAGAATCCGGTTTTAATAATTGCCGGTCCGACTGCTTCCGGTAAATCGTCCTTAGCAATAGAGATGGCTAAGTCTGACAACGGGGTGGTTATAAATTGTGATTCCATGCAAATTTATAAAGGGATTCCGATAATTGCCGCCACTCCGAGCGAAAAAGAAAAACAGGAAGCGGAACATCGTTTGTATGAACTTTATGATTGTGCAAAGCGCGGTAATGTTGTGGAATGGCTTGATTTGGCCGTTAAAGAGATTAAATCTTTATGGGCGGAAAAGCGGCTTCCCGTGGTGGTTGGAGGCACGGGGTTATATATAGATGCTTTGCTTAACGGTTGTACGCCGATACCGGAAGTACCTGAGGAGATAAGGCAGCGAATACATCAACAGCTGCTCAAAGAAGGTTTGCCGAAAATGTATGAATATCTGCAAAAAATTGATGAAGAAATAGCCGCTAAAATCAGCGCCAGTGATAAAACCAGAATAATGAGAGCCATAGAAATATATGAATTTACGGGTAAAAAAGTTTCGGAATGGTATAAGATGCCGTTAAAAAAGAAATTAGCGGAGGCAAATTTTCTTACGGTGAAAATAGTTCCGAGTTTGGAGGAAATTGAGCAAAGATGTCGGCAACGACTGGATAAAATGGTTTATGAACTCGGGGCTTTGCAAGAAATAACAGGATTGCTGAAAATGAATTTATCGGAAGATTTGCCGGCAATGAAAGCCTTGGGTGTTCCCGAATTGAGCCGTTTTATAAAGGGGGAAACGAGTTTGGAGGAAGCGTTGGAAGAAGCTAAACTTCACACGCGACAATATGCCAAACGTCAACGCACTTGGCTGAGAAATCGCTTAAAAGCCGATATTGTGTTTGAAAATTCTTATCAGGGGCAGCCGGAATATTCGGAGTTAATAAATAAGGCTTTAAACGCTTAAAAATCACTTGCACATTGTTTTGTTTCTGTTATAAAAAGTAAAGATAAAGTTAATACTGTGGAGAATTGCAGATGTTTTCAAAATTGATAGGAATGTTTTCTGCCGAAATGGCGATTGATTTAGGTACGGCAAACACGTTGGTTTATGTGCGCGGACGCGGCGTGGTGTTAAATGAACCTTCCGTGGTGGCCATAGAGGAATATAAAGGGCGCAAGAAAGTTTTGGCCGTCGGTAACGAAGCAAAAAGAATGCTCGGGCGCACTCCGGGAAACATTAAAGCAATTCGGCCGTTAAAAGACGGGGTTATCGCAGATTTCGACCTTGCTGAAGAGATGATAAAGTATTTTATTTGCAAAGTGCATAATCGCCGGATGTTTGTAACCCCTGAAGTGGTTATTTGTGTGCCTTCGGGAGCGACCGAAGTTGAACGTCGCGCCATTAAGGATTCGGCATATGAAGCCGGTGCACATAAAGTACAGATTATTGAAGAACCGATGGCGGCGGCTATCGGTGCAGGTTTGCCGGTTACCGAACCGTCGGGAAGTATGGTTGTTGATATAGGCGGTGGTACGACGGAAGTTGCCGTGTTGTCATTAAAAGGTGTTGTTTATGCCCGTTCCGTCAGAGTGGGCGGAGATAAAATGGATACGGCGATAGTAAATTATGTACGTCGTAATATGAATTTGTTAATCGGAGAAAGCAGTGCCGAACGCATTAAAAAGGAAATAGGTTCGGCGGAACTTCCGGCAGATGGTGTAGGGCGCAGCGTAACCGTCAGAGGTCGTGATTTGGTAAACGGCGTACCTAAGGAAATTACCATCAATGAAAAACAGGTTTCGGAAAGTTTGATTGAGCCGGTTGCCGATATTGTGGAGGCGGTAAAAGTGGCATTGGAAAATACTCCGCCGGAATTGGCCGCGGATATTGTTGATAAAGGTATTGTTTTGACGGGTGGCGGCGCTTTGTTGGATAAGTTGGATGAAGTGTTGCGCAGAGCTACCAGTTTGCCGGTTACCATAGCCGAGGATCCTCTTTCGTGCGTGGCTAAAGGTTCGGGAATGGCTTTGGATGAGTATGCACGTTTAAAAGATGTGCTTTCCAATATGGATTAATATCAATTAGAGGAAAATAATGGTCCGTCGCAACGTTTTACTGATTAAAACAGGCGAATTAAAAGTTCTGTTGCGGCGGTTTTTCGTCGTGTTGTTGTTTTTATTTGCTTTTTTCTTTATTTTACTCAGCAAAGTAAACAGCAGTATTGTTGAGAAAATAGATAAGGCGGCGATGCGGGTAGTCGGTCCGATTATGCAAATAGTGGAATTTCCGGCGCGAATCGGCGACAGAATTTATACCTACTTCTATGATATGAGCCAAATCTATATAGATAATCGCGAGTTGAGAGAAGAAAATAAGCAGATGCTGATTTTGCAAAACAAGGTGAGAACTTTGGAAGTTGAAAATCAGTTGTTGTCACGTCTTTTGAATTATGTGCCGCCGGCGGAAGCCAAGTTTTTAAGCGCTAAGATAATAGCCGAATCCGATGATAATTTTACACATATGCTGTTGGTATATATCGGAGATGAAAAAGTCAAAAAAGGACAGGTTGTTCTGGGAGATGAGAGTGTTATCGGCCGGATTGATAAGATAAGCGGAAAATATGCCAAAGTGATTTTGGTAAACGATATAAATTCCAAAATTCCGGTGGTTATAGAAAGAAGCAGAGCGCGAGGTATTTTGAGCGGCAATAATACCGCAATGCCTGATTTGATTTTTACTCGTTCGGCCGCTGACATCAGAGAAGGTGATGTGGTTGTAACTTCCGGGGTGGGCGGAATGTTTCCTTCCGGCTTGCCGATAGGCTTTGTCAGTTCAATAAAGGGCGGAGAAATAAAGGTTGAAACTTTGTCTGATATGAGCCGGGTTGAATATGTGCGCATTGTTGACTATGGTTTGTCGGCAGAAGATGCCGAAGCCGAAGACAGCCTGTCGGAGAAATAGACAATGCGTTATGAATGGCAGGAAAAAGCGCAAACTTATTTGCTTAATCGTGTGCCGTTGTTGATGACATTAATCCTGATGTTGCTGTTTTTTGTGCCGTTAAATTCCTTGGAATTGAGTCAGTTTCGGCCGATGATAAGTGTAATATGCGTTTTTTATTGGGTTTTGAAAAAAGGCCAGGTATTCGGTTATATATCGGCTTTTTGGGTAGGTTTTTTTGCCGATGCATACAGTTCGACTCCTTTAGGAGTCAATATTATGTTGTTGATGTTGCTGACCATGCTGGTAAAGTGGTTGGCGCGTTATTTTCGCAACGCTTCCTTTAGCGGTTGTTGGTTGGTGTTTGGCTTGGTGGCCTTAGGCTTTATTACCGTAAAGTGGCTGTTTTTGATGATTTATTCCGGCAGATATTTATCTTTCGGAGAGCTGTTTTTCAGTTTTGTTTCCACGGTTTTATTTTATCCGTTGGTGGCATATTTGAATGTTCGGGTACAACGTCGATTTTTGCCGGAGAAAATAGATGAACAATTTTAGTCTGGAGAAAAATCGGGTTTTAAGCAGACGCTTGATATTATTGATGGCATTCAATGTGTTGGCCTTTATCGTAATTGTCGGCAGATTGTATTATTTGCAGGTTTTTGAAGCGGATAAATACAAGATGATGTCAGAGGAAAATCGCATTTCTACGCGTTTTTTGGTGCCGCCGCGCGGTACGATATATGATCGAAACGGCGAGATTATCGCCCGCAACGAGCAGAATTTTCAGGCGGTTTTGATTGTTGAGCAAACTGTCGATGTGGCAAAATCTTTGGAGGCTTTCAAAAAAGTTATACCTCTGAGTGAAGAGGAAGAGAAAAGGGTGCTGACAGAAGTAAAAAATCGGCGTAATTTCTTGCCGATAAAGCTAAAAGAAAACCTTAGCTGGCAAGAAGTTTCCGAGGCTCTGTTGCATGCGCCGGATATGCCGGGGGTGGAAATCAATGAAGGTTTGAGCCGCAAATATCCTTATGGTGAATTATATGCTCATGTTTTGGGGTATGTCGGACCGGTTTCGGAAGCGGATAAAAAAAATAATCCGTTGTATATGGTGCCGGGTTTTAAGATTGGTAAATCAGGGTTGGAAAAATATTTTGATGAGCGGTTGCAGGGAAAAAGCGGAACCGTAAAACTGGAAGTGAATGCTTATGGTCGGGTAATGAAAGAAATTGAACGACATAGCGGCGAATCGGGAGAAAATCTGACTTTAACCTTGGATACGCGTTTGCAAAAAGTTGCCTATGAGGCTTTTAAAGATAACAGCGGTGCGGCGGTGGTTTTAGATGTGCACAGCGGTGAAATTTTAGCCATGGTTTCGGTGCCGTCATTCAATCCGAATCTTTTTACCGGCGGAATCAGTTACAAACATTGGAGCGAGTTGCTGAATAATGAAAGAAATCCTTTGGTTGATAAGGCGGTATCGGGGCAATATTCGCCGGGTTCAACATTTAAAATCGTGGTGGCTTTGGCGGCTTTGGAAGCCGGAGTGATTGATATTAATTCGCACTCTTATTGTGCGGGTGCAATGCTGGTCGGCAGAAGCCGGTTTCATTGTTGGCATCATTCCGGACACGGAAGTTTGAATGTGGTTGAGGCCATAAAATATTCGTGTGATATTTTCTTTTATGATACGGCGCTTAAGGTCGGAGTAGATAAAATTCATGATATGGCCTTAAACTTGGGTTTGGGAAAACCGTTAAATATCGGTTTGGATAATGAAAAAAGCGGACTTATTCCTTCCAAAAATTGGAAAAAAGCCAAATACGGCACCCAATGGACTTTGGGAGACAGTGCCAATACGGGAATCGGCCAGGGATATGTATTAACGACTCCGTTGCAATTGGTAACAATGCTGGCTCGGGTTGTCAACGGCGGTTATGCCGTAAAACCTGTTTTTCTGAAGCCGAGCGAAAAAGAATTGTCTAAGGTTAAGAGATTGAACATTTCCACCAAAAGTATTGAACTGGTTAAAGAGGGAATGTTTGAGGTGGTAAACGGAGTAGGGGGAACGGCTAAAAGAGCGCGCTTTAATTATAAGGGTGCGCAAATGGGCGGTAAAACCGGCACTACGCAGGTCAGAAGAATTACTTTGCGGGAAAGAGCAACCGGTATTGTTCGTGATGAGAATTTGCCGTGGGAATTGCGCAATCATGCGTGGTTTATGGGCTTTACCCCGATAGATAATCCGCGTTATGCCGTGGCGGTTATTGTTGAACACGGGTCTTCCGGCTCGGGAGTGGCGGCACCGATTGCCAGTAAAATTTTACTGGAAGCACTGAAATTGGATATTAAACAGAGGCAATAATGAGCGAATTAAATTTTTCACGTAATCGACACAGTTGGAAAGATAAGCTCTTTAATATGAGTTTCGCTTATATAATTTTTATTGTTATTTTAGCCTTGGTGGGCACAATGACTCTTTATTCGGCGGGGAACGGTTCTTGGTATCCGTGGGCGGTTAAACATTTGTTGCGCTTTGGGGTGGCACTGCTTTTGATGTTTGGTTTGGCGTTGGTTGATGCCAAATATTATTATCGTTTTTCGTATGCCTTTTATTTTATTACACTTTTGTTGCTGGTGGCGGTTGAACTTATCGGGCATCGGGGAATGGGTGCGCAGAGATGGATTAATCTCTATTTCTTTAAGTTGCAACCTTCGGAATTTATGAAAATCGGCATGGTGCTGTTTATGGCACGTTATTTCAGCACAATTACCATTCAGGGAATTCAATCGGTGCGCGGCATTATAATACCGGCAATATTTACGATTTTACCGGTGGTGCTGATAGCATTGGAACCTGATTTGGGAACGGCCTTAATGTTACTTTTGACAGCCGGTATGATGTTTTTTGCCGTCGGTGTACAATGGTGGAAATTTGCCGGCATAGGCCTTGTTGCGGGCGGGTGTTTGCCGCTGATTTGGAAATTTTTGCATGAATATCAAAGAAATCGGGTGCTGATTTTCTTTGATCCGGAACGTGATCCGTTGGGGACGGGATATCACATTATTCAATCTAAAATCGCTTTCGGCTCGGGTGGTATTTTCGGCAAAGGCTTTTTGCACGGTACGCAGACACACCTCAATTTTTTGCCGGAAAAGCATACGGACTTTATTTTTACAATGTTTTCTGAAGAATTCGGTATGTTGGGAAGTTTGTTGTTGTTGGCGCTTAATGTGGCGGTGTTGATTTGGGGTTATATGTTTGCTTTTCGCACGCGCAATTATTTTGCCCGTTTAACGATTATCGGGCTGAACACCAACTATTTTCTGTATGTGTTTATAAATATTGCCATGGTTATGGGTTTGTTGCCGGTGGTGGGAGTGCCTTTGCCGTTGATTTCGTATGGTGGCACGGTGATGTTTTCCATTATGGCAAGTTTCGGAATTATCCTTTGTATGTCGGTTAATCAGAGTAGTGATAATCCTGATTAGACTTCCTTATTTTATGACAAAAATAAAAATTTTCGCTAAATTTTAATTTTTTATTGAAAATCCGAAAAAAATAGGTTATCATAAAGTTGTATAAAAATAGGGATTATGTTTGCAATTATAAAATCATTATAGGTTTTTCTTTTGGAAAGCTTACGGTTTTTGATTTCAATCATAATCTCTAAGCTTCTAAAATGAAAAATTTAAAATGCGGGAAAACTTAGAAACAGCTTGTCAATAAATGATGAGATGAGTTTGTTGAACGGCAAAAAATACTTACACCACACGTTGGGATTATATCCTTTCGCAAAGAATTAAGACCTTTAGCAAGTCGCTTGTTGAATAATAGTAGGCAAG
>JAGDBT010000091.1 GCA_017958895.1 Alphaproteobacteria bacterium
CGACGCATTAACAAAGCTTACAGCAAAGAACATGTTTTGGAACTGTACTTAAATGAAATTTATTTGGGTAACCGCGCCTATGGTGTGGCGGCGGCGGCATTAAATTATTTCGGAAAAGCCCTTGATGAGTTGAGTTTGGAAGAAATAGCCTATTTGGCGGCTCTACCTAAAGGACCTAACAACTATGATCCCAAGAAAAAATATGATGCGGCAATTGCTCGGCGCAATTGGGTTATAGACCGTATGTTGGAAGACGGTTATATTGAACAAAAAGAAGCCGAAGAAGCCAAAGAAAAACCTTTGGTTGTGGTCAAAAGAAAAAGCGGCTTTTTAAAAGATACGGAATATTACAGTGAAGAGGTTCGCCGTTCCATAAGCGATAATTTCGGTGATGAGGCTTTGTATCAGGGCGGATTGATAGTGAGAACAACCGTTGATCCGCATTTGCAAACCTTGGCAACCAAAGCCCTCAGAAAAGGTTTGTTGGAATATGACAGACGTCACGGTTGGCGCGGTGCGACGGCCAGCATAGAAATTGATGACAACTACAAACAAAATTTGCAAAAAGCCGAATTGGTTCCCGGCGCCGAAGAAAGTTGGGAAAAAGCCGTCGTTTTGAAAGTATCTAAAGAGGCGGCGGAAATTGAAACCGCGGATGGTGATAAAGGGCAAATCAAATTAGATTCTCTGAAATGGGCTCGAAGCGCCGAAAAAGGTAAAAATATCGGGCCGGTACCGACTTCCGTTGCGCAAATTCTGAAGGTCGGTGATGTGATATATGTTGAAAAAACCGCTCAGGCATTATATAACTTGTGGCAAATTCCGTTGGTTGAAGGGGCAATGGCGGTTATGGATCCGCATACCGGCAGAGTTTTGGCTTTGGTCGGCGGTTTTTCTTTTGCCAAATCGCAATTCAATCGTGCCACGCAAGCCTATCGGCAAACCGGTTCAACTTTCAAACCGTTCGTTTATCTGACCGCCTTGGAATTGGGTTACTCCCCGACCGACTTGATATTAGACGCGCCGTTTGTATTAAATCAGGGTGTCGGAATGCCGAAATGGAAACCGGTTAACTTTTCCAAGAAATTCTACGGGTTAATGACTTTGCGGCGCGGCGTTGAACTTTCAAAAAACCTTATGACAGTTCGCTTGGCTCAGGATATCGGCATGGATAAAATTGTCGATATGTCAAGAAGAGTCGGAGTAAACGACAATCTTCCGCCGTTCCTGTCTGCCTCGTTGGGAGCGGTCGATACAAGAGTTATCAATATGGTAAGCGCCTATTGTGTGATAGTTAACGGCGGTAAAAAAGTTTCTCCTTATATGGTGGAGCGAATTCAGGACCGCAAGGGTAAAACCATTTACAAACACGAACAAACTCCGTGCGAAAAATGTGCGGCCGATAAGTGGGAAGATCAGGACGAACCTGATTTTCATGTAATAAGAGAACAGGTTGTCGATCCTTTATCAGCCTATCAAATGACTTCTATTTTGGAAGGTGTGGCTACGCGCGGCACCGGTGCAAAATTAAACGGTTTACATCGTCATCTGGCCGGCAAAACCGGAACGACCAATGAAACTAAAGATGCTTGGTTTGTCGGATTTTCTCCGGATTTGGTAGCCGGTGTTTATATCGGTTTTGATGAACCGGAAAGTTTGGGTAGAAGTGAAACGGGTGCGCAGGCCGCTTTGCCGATATTTTATGATTTTATGGAACAGGCACTTAAAGGAACTCCTAATGCCAATTTCCGTATTCCGGCCGGCATAAAACTGGCTCGGGTAAATCCTGATACCGGAAAACCTTCTGCGCCGGATGATAAAGTTGTTATAACCGAAGCCTTAAAACCTGATTTTGATTTTAACAGTCGTCAAAGAGTTATCGGCGAAAGTGATACCTTTATGTCCGGATCGGGCGAAAGTGATGACGGCTTGCAAATGGGAGGAGAATACTAATGCGGGCGGACTTTTATAATACAGTTACCGAAATCGAGCAATCCTTGGAGTTGCTGAGGAGGTATCTTTGACTATGATAATGCCGTTTTGCGTCGCGAAGAATTATTAGCCCTGACAGCTGATCCGAATCTGTGGAATAATCAGGAAAAAGCTCAGAAAATGCTGAGCGAGAAAAATATTTTGGAAACAAAATTATCGCAATATGAAAATTTTGTGCAGAATCTGAAAGATTATAAGGAAATGGAAGAGTTTGCCGAAGCGGAAAATGATGAAACCATGCTTTCGGAACTTTTGAGTAATTTTGAGAAACTTAAACAAGAGACCAAACGGGCCGAATTGGAATCGCTGTTATCCGGCGAAGCCGACGGTAATGATACTTATTTGGAAGTTCATGCCGGCAGCGGCGGAACCGAAGCCATGGATTGGGCGGAAATGTTGCTCAGAATGTATGTCCGTTGGGCAGAAAATCATAACTATAAAACCGAATATATAGAAGAAACACCCGGCGATGTTGCGGGAATAAAATCGGCAACAATCAAAATCAGCGGTCATAATGCCTACGGTTGGCTGAAATCGGAAAGCGGTGTGCACAGACTGGTCAGAATTTCGCCGTTTGACAGTGCAGCGCGTCGGCATACAAGTTTTGCCTCTATCGGCGTATATCCGGTTGTTGATGATAACATACAAATAGATATTAATCCGGCCGATTGCCGTATTGATACTTATCGAGCCTCCGGAGCCGGCGGACAACACATCAATAAAACCGATTCGGCCGTAAGAATTACGCATATCCCGACCGGTATTGTAGTTTCAAGCCAAACCCAACGTTCGCAATTTCAAAACAGAGAAAATTGTTGGAAAATGTTGCGTGCCCGTTTGTATGAAATTGAAATGCAAAAGAAAAATGATGCCGCTCAGATTGCCCGAGATAATCAGGGAGAAAACGGATGGGGATATCAAATTCGCTCGTATGTTTTGCAACCCTACCGCCTGATTAAAGATTTGCGCACCGATGCCGAAACAGCCGATTGTCGTGCGGTGTTGGATGGCGACATAGATTTATTTTTATCGGCGGCCTTAGCCCAAAAAGTTAAAGTCGACGATACGATTTAGGGAGAAAATTGCTTGAAAAAATTGTCAGCCAGAGCCTATTTTTTTAAGAAAACATTCGATTTTTTCATGATTGGAATGTTTGTGGTTCTGTTGCTGTTTTTATGGACTTTATATAAAGGGCCGATAGCGGTTCCGTTTTTA